>VAZU01000044.1 GCA_005884745.1 Alphaproteobacteria bacterium | reverse complement strand
GGCTCATCGTCCTGTCCACACGCGCGGCATTGTCCTATGTCGAATATGCGTTCCGGCCCGAGGACGTCCTGCTGTTCGGCCGGGAGTCCGCCGGCGTTCCGGAGAAAGTGCATGCGGCCGCGGACGCGCGTCTAAAAATCCCGATGCGGCCGGGGCTGCGCTCGCTCAATGTCGCGGTCGCGGCCGCGATGGTGCTGGGCGAGGCGCTGCGCCAGCTCGGCGGATTTCCGATGCAAGATGTGGCAGGAGAGAGCCATTATGAGCAGGAAACCTAAACCGATCCCCCGCTTTCCCAACGAGGCTGCGGAACGCGCGTTTTGGGAAAGTCGCGATTCGACGGCCTACGTCGATTGGACCAAGGCGAAGTCCGCCCGCTTCCCCAATCTGAAACCGTGGACCACGTCGATCTCGCTTCGGCTGCCGGTGGCGCTGCCCGAGCGCATCAAGGTTGTGGCAAACAAGCGCGAGGTTCCGTACCAGTCATTGATCAAGATCTGGCTGGCGGAGAAGGCCGAGACGGAGTAGCGCCGCGATCATTCGATGGAGCGACGGACCAACGTCATGGATGCCGGACAGCTCGAAGCCCGCAAGGCGCGCGCGCAAAGCTGGTTCGAAAGCCTGCGCGACGAGATTTGCAGCGCGTTCGAAGCGCTCGAAGACGGCGCACCCGCCGAGCTCCATGGTGCAGCGCCCGGGCGGTTCGAGCGCACGCCGTGGCGGCGCAGCGACCCGGGCGGAGCGCCCGGCGGCGGCGGCATCATGTCGATGCTGCGCGGACGGCTGTTCGAGAAGGCCGGCGTCCAGGTCTCGACCGTGTTCGGCGAGTTCGCGCCGGAGTTCCGTAACGAGATCCCGGGCGCGCAGGAGGATCCGCGGTTCTGGGCTTCGGGAATCTCGCTGATCGCCCATCCGCGCAGTCCGCACGTGCCGGCCGTGCACATGAACACCCGTTTCGTGGTCACCACCAAGGCGTGGTTCGGCGGCGGCGCCGACCTCACGCCCCTGCTCGCGCAACGCCGGCAGCAGAGCGATCCCGACGCCCGTGATTTCCATGCCGCCATGAAGGCCGCCTGCGACGCGCATGCGGCGGTCGCGCCCTATGAAAAATACAAGAGCTGGTGCGATGCATATTTTTTTCTCAAACACCGCAACGAGCCGCGCGGCATCGGCGGCATTTTTTACGATTGGCACGACAGCGGCGATTGGGAAGCGGATTTTGTCTTCACCCGGGAAGTCGGAAGCGCCTTCCTGCGCGTCTACCCGGAGCTCGTCCGGCGCAATTGGGCAAAGGCCTGGTCGGAAGCCGAGCGCGAGGAGCAATTGGTGCGCCGCGGCCGCTACGTCGAGTTCAACCTGCTCCATGACCGCGGTACGCTGTTCGGGCTCAAAACCGGGGGCAATGTCGAATCGATTCTCTCCTCGCTGCCGCCGCTGGTGAAATGGCCGTGAGGGTTGGTAGCCCGGATGGAGCGAAGCGAAATCCGGGGCCCGGAGCACAGTCCCGGATTTCGCCCCCGCTTCGCGGGCGCTCCATGCGGGCTACGGATTGAGCGATCAGTTTTCCTGCGCTCCGGGTCCGCGCCGGAGCCTGCCCCGCACTTGATGCGGGGGCGCGCCTCCGGAATGAGGCTCGTCACCCCGCGCCGCCTCATCGAGGATGCGCTGCAGCGCCGAGGCATCATTGGGAAATCCCGCAGAAATCCATTTCTCCTCCGCGGCCGCGAGCGCCCTGCCGAGCTGCGGCCCTTTGGGTACGCCGCGCGCGATGAGGTCGGCGGCCTTGAGCGGAGAAACCGACGCCTGCCAGCGCTCGGGGAGCGTCGCCAGCTCGCGCCAGGCGATGTCCGCCGCTTCGGCGCCGGCGCGCGCCCAGGCCAGCACGATGCGATCGAGGTAGCGCGCCGGCCCGAGCCGATAGAGCAGCGCACGGGCCCGGCTTTCGCCGATCGCCGGATCGATCCGCCACCAGCCGTCCGCCATCGAAGCGAGCCGCTCGTGCTCGACATTGGCAAGCCGCAGCCGTTCCCATAGCCGCTCGGCATCTTCCGCGATGCTCACCGCGAGGCCGGCCAGCCGGCGCAGCGGATCCGGCTCGAACCCGAGCACCGCTTCGACCGCGATGACGTTGGCGACGCCGGCGAGATAAGGCACCCCGCCGAGCACCTCCTCCAACAGTCCGGCCTCGGCCATGACCACGAGGGTCGGCGCCGCCCGCGGGGCGATCAGCAGCTTGAAGAGCTCCGCCCGGAGGCGCTCGCGCGACAGTTTTCGCACGCCCTCGCGGGCGACAATGCAGGCGTGAAGCCCGTCCGGGTCGGGCGCGCCCCGGCCGTAGGCGGCGTGAAAGCGGAAGAACCGCAGGATGCGCAGGTAATCCTCGGCGATGCGCATCGCCGGGTCCCCGATGAAGCGTACCCGGTGCTGCTCGAGATCCTCGATGCCGCCGACCGGGTCGTGCACCGTGCCGTCGCGCGAGACCGAGAGCGCATTGAACGTGAAATCGCGGCGTTCGGCGTCCTTTTGCCAGCTGCGGCCGAACCGGACTTTTGCCTTGCGCCCGAACGTCTCGACGTCCTCGCGCAACGTCGTGACCTCGAAGCCGGTGCCGTCGATCACGACCGTCACCGTGCCGTGCTCGACGCCGGTCGGCACCGGCCGAAAGCCCGCCGCCGCCGCGCGCCGCATCACCTCCTCGGGCAGCGCCGTCGTGGCCACGTCGATCTCGCCGGGCGGATGCCCGAGCAGCACGTTTCTGACCGCGCCGCCGACGACACGCGCCTCCTCGCCGTCGCGGTCGAGCACCGCCAAGAGCTTCGCCGGCGGACCTTGCGTCAGCCATGCCGTGTCGTTCAGCTGCACCGCGTTCTTCATCGCTGCATCGCACCGGGCACGAATTTCCCGTTCTCCATGTGCGCGGGCACATAAGTCGAGTGCGGCGGCGCGCCGGAAAACTGCGCGATCAGGATGAAGCTGCCGAGCATCAGGCCGAAAGCCGCCATGGTGAGCCAGCCGAGCGTGGGCAGCCGCCAGGATTTTGTGTCGAGCACGCCGGCCCGCGTGGCCCATAGGAACAGGGCATAGGCCGCGAACGGCGCCAGGAACAGCGCAAGCTCGGTGAGTACGGGCCGTATCATCTAGAGTTCCGGCAAGTGGGTCGGCTGGTTTTTCTTGTCACCGCGCGAATGCGCCTGCAAGGCCCGCAGCCCGCAAGGCCCGTAGCCCGCATGGAGCGGAGCGAAATGCGGGAGCGGCGGTCCCGGATTACGCTGCGCTGCATCCGGGCTACGAATCATCGCGGTAAATCCGGTCATGGAGATTGCGCAAGATTCCGGCGGTCACGCCCCAGATGTAACGGTCGGCGAACGGGATCGCATAGAAATGCCGGATCATGCCGTTCCATTCCCGGCTGTGGCGCTGATGGTTGATCGGCTGCATCAGAAACGCCAGCGGCACTTCGAAGGTGTCGTGCACCTCCGCGGCATTGAGCGCCAGCTCGAAATCCGGGTCGACGCGAGCCACGGTCGGAACGATGCGGTAGCCGAGCGTCGTCAGGTAGAGATCGAGATAGCCGATTGGATGCACGAGCCGCCGGTCGAGCCCGATCTCCTCGCTCGCTTCGCGCAGCGCCGCGGCCAGCGGGCTCGCGTCACCGGGATCGATCTTGCCGCCGGGAAACGCGATCTGGCCGGCGTGACTCGAAAGCTCGGTGGTGCGCTGGGTGAGCAGCACCGTCGGCTCGGGCCGGTCGACGATCGGCACCAGCACGGCGGCCGGGCGGATCGGCCGCACCGCGGCAATCGCCTGCATCACCGGATCGGCATCATGATCGCCGTGAGTCGGCGTAATATTCGGGTCGGCGAGGCCCGGCGGCAGTTCGAGCGTCAATCGCTCGCGCGCGCGCGCGAAAAAATCCTGGCCGAGCAGCGATCGAGCGTTAGAGGCCGTACCCGCCATTTACAGCAGATCCCTGATCTGGGCGGCGGGTGCCATCGCGAAGAACTCGCCGGCCGACGCCACGCCGAACATGCGTTCTCCCTCGAGGTCGCGCTCCTCGCCGAGCTCGACGAGATCGTAGAACAGCGCCCGCGTCACCTTGGCCCACAGATTGCGCCGCACGTGGAGATAGGGCTTGAGCCCTGCGGTTGCCGGCTCCGGCTCGAAGCGCAGCGCGTGACCGGGCCCACAGGCGACCCAGTCGTCCACATTGGTGCGAAAATGCAGGATGCGGCCGCCCGAGTCGGGCTCGACATAGAGCTCGACTGCGAGGAACGGCGCATCATCGACCACGATCCCGCATTTTTCCACCGGGGTGACGAGAAAGTATTTGTCGCCCTCGCGTTTGAGCACGGAAGCGAACAGCCTTACCAGCGCCGGCCGCCCGATCGGGGTCTTCTGGTAGAACCAGGTGCCGTCCGCCGCGATCCGCATATCGATGTCGCCGCAATCGGGCGGGTTCCAAAGATGCACCGGCGGCGGGCCTTTGGCGCCGGCGCGCTTGACCGCGCCCGCGATCGCATCGAGCCCTCCGCCTCCGGGCCGCCCTTCGTTCGCCATGGTTACCCCTGCGTAATCGCCAGCCCGGCGCAATGCGCTCGCGGGATCGTGATCGAGGCCCCGGGAAGCACTACACGGGAAAAATAGCGTAATCTCGAAAGGAGAGCGAAGCGGCACGAGATTCGCATTGTTCCTGGAGCCGCGTCATTTCGATTACGGCCTTTTGCCTTGTTCGTGCGTTTACCCGGATAAGCCAAGGAGACCCCTGATGTCATTGCCCGGCGAAGGACTGGAAAAGCTGGAAGACATGATCGTGCGCGCCGCGGAGACGACCGCCGCCCATATAAGATCGGCCAAAGCCGCGATCAGCGCCGTCATTTTCGGCCAGGAGCGGGTGGTCGAGCGCGCGTTGGTGACCGTGCTGTCGGGCGGCCACGCGCTGCTGGTCGGGGTTCCGGGCCTCGCCAAGACCAAGCTGGTCGACACCATGGGCACCGTGCTCGGGCTCGATGCCCGGCGCATCCAGTTCACGCCGGACCTCATGCCCTCGGATATTCTCGGCTCGGAGGTGCTGGAGGAGAGCCCGGGGGCAAAGCGGACGTTCCGGTTCATTCCCGGCCCGATCTTCGCGCAGCTGTTGATGGCCGACGAGATCAACCGCGCAAGCCCGCGGACGCAATCGGCCCTGCTGCAGGCCATGCAGGAACAGCACGTCACCGTCGCCGGCGCCCGCCACGATTTGCCCAAGCCGTTTCACGTGCTCGCCACCCAGAATCCGCTCGAGCAGGAAGGCACCTATCCGCTGCCGGAGGCGCAGCTCGACCGGTTCCTGATGCAGGTCGACGTCGACTATCCCGATCGCGAGGCGGAGCGAAAGATCCTGTTCGACACCACCGGCGCCGAGGAGAGCCGGGCGAAACCGGCGATGACCGCCGAGGACCTGATGGCGGCGCAGCGCCTGGTGCGACGGCTGCCGGTCGGCGAATCGGTGGTCGAAGCGATCCTGGCGCTCGTTCGCTCGGCGCGTCCCGGCGCCGAAGGCGACGAGACGGCCAAGCTGATCGCCTGGGGACCGAGCCCGCGGGCGAGCCAGGCGCTCATGCTCGCGGTGCGGGCGCGCGCGCTGCTCGAGGGCCGCTTCGCCCCGTCGATCGACGACGTCGTCGATTTGGCGGAGCCGATCTTGAAGCACCGCATGGCGCTCACCTTCGCGGCACGGGCCGACGGCGAGACCATCGAGGCGGTGGTTGGCCGTCTGCGGGCCCGCATCGGATAAGCGAATGCCCAGCGCGGTATCTGCCAATTCCCTCGACGGCGACACGACGCGCCGCGCCACGGCGAGAGCGCGCGCGCTCACCGCCGCCATGCCGCGCCTGATCCTGGAGGCGCGTCGCGTCGCCGCGACCGTGATCCACGGGCTTCACGGCCGGCGCCGGGCCGGACCGGGCGAGAATTTTTGGCAATATCGACGCTTCGTCTCCGGCGAACCGGCGCACCGCGTCGATTGGCGCCGTTCCGCGCGCGACGATCATCTGTATGTTCGCGAGCGCGAATGGGAGGCTGCCCACACCGTGTGGATCTGGCCCGATCGTTCGCCCTCCATGATGTTCGCTTCGCCGCTCGTCTCCGACACCAAGCTCGATCGCGCGCTGGTGATGGGCTTCGCGCTGGGCCACCTGCTGGTCGAAGGCGGGGAGCGCATCGGCATTCCCGGCCTGATGCGGCCGACCGCGGACCGCAACGTGATCGACAAGATGGCGCAGGCGATCGTGCACGATCGCCAAGCCCCGTCGAGCCTGCCGCCCTCCTTCTCGCCTTCGCCGCTCGCCGAGATCGTCGTGCTCTCGGACCTGTGGAGTCCGATCGCGGAGCTGCGCCGGACCATCGCCCAGCTTTCCGCCACCGGCGCGCATGGTCACGTGGTCCAGATCGTCGATCCGGCCGAGGAGACTTTCCCGTACGCCGGCCGCATCGAGTTCATCGAGCCGGAGGGAGCCGGCACCATCACGGCCGGCCGTGCCGAGACCTGGCGTTCGGATTACGAGCGGCGTCTCGACAACCACCGCGCCGCGATCCGCCAGGAAACCGATCGCCTGGGCTGGACTTTTACCATTCACCGCACCGACCGTCCCGCGAGCGAGCTGCTGTTGAGGCTGCACGGACAGATGGGCGCCGGGCCCAACGGCACCGGCATTCATCGCTGGCGTGCGCTGCCGCTGTCCGCGAGGCACGTATGATCGCGGGTCTGCCGCTCGGCTTCGCCCAGCCGCTGGTGCTGCTGGGATTGCTGGCCCTCCCGGCCCTGTGGTGGCTGTTGCGGCTGATCCCGCCGCGGCCGCGCCAGATTGCGTTCCCGCCGACGCGCCTGCTGTTCGACATCGCGCCGCGCGAGGAGACCCCGGCGCGCACGCCGTGGTGGCTGACGCTGCTGCGATTGGCGCTCGCCGCGCTCATGATCTTTGCCGTCGCGGGTCCGCTGTGGAACCCGCCGCTCGCGACCGCCACCAAGGCGGCGCCGATCGCATTGCTGCTCGACGATGCCTGGGGCGCCGCGGCGACCTGGGACATTCGCCTGCGCACCGCCGATGAGCTCATCGCCCGCGCGGAAGCCGACGGCCGCGGCGTTGCCATCGTGCCGCTGTCCGAGCCGGGCCGCGACATTTCGCTCGAAACTCCCGGAGCCGCGCGCGTCCGGCTGCGCCAGATCCGGCCGAAACCTCACACCCTCGATCGCGCCGAAGCGCTCGGCTCGATTGCGCGCTTTCTCCAAGCCACCCCCCAGGTCGAGCTGATCTGGCTCACCGACGGCATCGATCTCGGCAATGGCGAAGCGTTCGTCTCGGGCCTCGCGCGGCTGCTCGATGGCCGGCCGATTACCGTCGTGGCCGGCGGCATCAAGCCCGCCCATGCGCTGGCGGCGGCCGACAACGCCGCCGGCGCTCTGAGCGTGCAAGTGCTGCGCGCCGCGACCGGCGCCCCCGAAGCCGGTCTCGTCCGCGCGCTCGATCTCAAGGGCTTGCCGCTCGGCGACGCGCGCTTCGAGTTCAAGCCCGAGGAGCGGCAGACCGCGGCGCAGTTCGATCTCCCGGTCGAGATCCGCAACGACATTGCGCGGCTCGAAATCGCCGCCGAACGTTCTTCGGGCGCAGTGCAGCTGCTCGACAAGCGCTGGCGCCGCCGCTCCGTTGGCCTCGTTTCCGGGGCCACGTCCGAGACGGCGCAGCCGCTGCTCGACGCCGTTTATTATCTGTCGCGCGCGCTCAACCCGTTCGCCGATGTTCGCGTCGCCGAGGCGCGCGCGCCCGCCCGGGAGATCGAACGTTTCCTCGAGCAGAATTTGCCCATGCTGATCCTGGCCGACGTCGGCAACGTCGTCGGCGGAGCCCGCGAGCAGCTCATTCGCTGGGTCGAGGACGGCGGCGTGCTGGTTCGTTTCGCCGGCCCGCGGCTTGCGGCCGCCGAGGCGGACGACGACGATCTCGTTCCGGTCAAGCTGCGGCGCGGCGGCCGCACCCTGGGCGGCAGCCTCACCTGGGAGAAGCCGCAGCAGCTCGCGGCTTTCTCCCGGGAGGGTCCGTTTTTCGGCATGCCGGTTCCCGGCGACGTCGCCGTGACCCGGCAGGTGCTCGCCGAGCCGGATTCGGATCTCGGCGATCGCACCTGGGCGACGCTGGCCGACGGCACCCCGCTGGTGACGGCGGTGCGTCGCGGCAAGGGGCTCATCGTTTTATTCCACGTGACGGCGGACACCCGCTGGTCGAATCTGCCGCTCTCGGGCACCTTCGTGGACATGCTCAAGCGCATCGTCGGCCTCGCCGGCTCGACCGCCGCAGCCGAGCCCGAAGGCCGCGCCGCCAGGACCCGCGAGGTGGTTCCTCCGACCCGCGTGCTCGACGGCTTCGGGAGCTTCGAGCCTCCGCCCGCGACCGCGCGGCCGGTGCCGACGGGCTATGCCGGGCGCGCAACCGCCGATCATCCGCCGGGCTTCTACGGCCCGCCCGAAGCGCTGCTCGCCGTCAACACGCTGGCGGCCGGCGATCGGCTGGCCCCGATCGATCTTTCGCCGCTCGCCGCGCGGATCGAACCGTATCGGCTCAGCGAGCCCAAGGATCTCCGGGGCATCGTGTTCGTTACTGCGCTCGTGTTGCTCCTGATCGATTCGCTCGTGGTGTTCTCGCTCGGCGGCGGCTGGCATCGGCTCGTGCCGCGGCGGCGCGCGGCCGCGGCCATGCTCATCCTCTGCGGTATCGCGGCCGCGAGCGTGCTCGGGATCGGCAGCAGCCGCGCCGATCCGGTCTCCGATGATTTCGCCATGAAGAGCACGCTGCAGACCCGGCTCGCCTACGTGATCACCGGGGATTCCGATGTCGACGCCACCAGCAAGGCCGGGCTGCAGGGCCTGACCCTGTTCCTGGCGCAGCGTACCGCGCTCGAGGCGGGCGAGCCGATCGGGATCGACATCGGCCGCGACGAGCTTGCATTTTTTCCGTTGATCTATTGGCCGGTGGTGCCGAACGCGGCGCGACCCGCGGCCGAGGCGCTGGCGCGGGCCGACGCCTACATGAAGCAAGGCGGCACCATCTTGTTCGATACGCGCGACGCCGTGGCGGCGCCGGCCGGGCCGGGCGGCGAGGGCCGCGGGCCGGGCATGCAGGCATTGCGCACGATTCTCTCCTCGCTCGACATTCCCGAGCTCGAGCCGGTTCCCCGCGACCACGTGCTGACCAAGACGTTCTTTCTGCTTCGCGATTTTCCCGGGCGCTTCAACTTCGGCCAGCTTTGGGTCGAAGCCATGCCGGCGGAACGCGAGGACGAACCGCGTCGCCCCGCCCGCGGCGGCGACGGCGTCTCTTCCATTCTCATTACTTCCAACGACCTTGCCGGCGCCTGGGCCATTCAGCCCGACGGTCAGCCGATGCTGCCGTTGGTGCCCGGCGATCCGCGCCAGCGCGAGTTCGCCTTCCGGGCGGGGGTCAACATCGTGATGTACACGCTGACCGGCAACTACAAGGCCGATCAGGTGCACGTCCCGGCGTTGCTCGAGCGGCTCGGGCAATAGGAACCAGTCCGTGGACTTCGGAATCGCGTTTGCTCCGCTGGTGCCCGTCGAAGTGCTGTGGGCGGCTTTGGCCGCGGTCACATTGGTCGCGGGGCTCCTGCTCTTCATCCGCAGCCGCGGCGCGCCGCTGCGCATCGCCGGCCTGGCATTGCTGGCGCTGGCGCTCGCCAATCCCTCCTTCACGCGCGAGGACCGCCAGCCGCTGTCCTCGGTCGCGGTGGTGATCATCGACAAGAGCCCGAGCCAGGGATTTGGCGACCGGCTGGCGCAAACCGAAGCCGTGCGCGCCGCGCTGGCGCAGCGGCTGGCGCGCATCCCCGGGCTGGAGACGCGGGTCGTGGAGGCCGGCGAGGCCGACGGCGAAACCGAGGGTACCCGGCTGTTCTCGGCACTCGGCGCTGCGCTCGCCGACGTCCCGCCCGATCGCATCGCCGGCGCCGTCCTGGTGACAGACGGCCGCGTGCACGACGTTCCGGGCGACGCCGCCGCGTTGGGGTTTTCCGCGCCGGTGCACGCGCTGATCACCGGCCATCCCGACGAACGCGACCGCCGCGTCGTGCTCCTTTCCGCGCCGCGCTTCGGCATCGTCGGACAAAGCCAGACGCTGGTGTTTCGCGTCGAGGATTCCGGCGTACCGCCCGGACCGGCGCAAGTGACCGTTCGGCGCGACGGCGACACCTTGGAAAGCCGCAGCGTGCGAAGCGGCGAAAAGGTCAGCGTGCAGATCCCGATCCCCCACGCGGGCGCCAACATCGTGGAGATCGAGGCGTCGGCGCTCGAAGGCGAGCTCACGCCCGTCAACAATCGCGCCGTGGTGTCGATCGACGGGGTGCGCGACAAGCTGCGCGTGCTGCTGGTTTCCGGCGAGCCTCACGCGGGCGAGCGCACCTGGCGCAATCTGCTGAAATCCGACGCCAGCGTCGATCTGGTGCATTTCACCATCCTGCGCCCGCCGGAAAAACAGGACGGCACGCCGATCAACGAGCTTTCGCTGATCGCCTTTCCGACCCGCGAGCTGTTCCAGCAGAGGATCAACGACTTTCAGCTGATCATCTTCGATCGCTACGCCCGCCAGGGCGTGCTGCCGCTGATCTATTTCGACAACATCGCCCGCTACGTGCGCGAGGGCGGCGCGGTCCTGGTCGCGGCCGGCCCCGATTATGCGACCCCGGGCAGCATCTGGCGCACGCCCTTGGACGTCATCCTGCCGGCCGAGCCGAGCGGGGAGACCACCGACCGGCCGTTCCACGCTCGGCTCAGCGAGCAGGGCAAGCGCCATCCGGTCACGCGCGATCTCGATGGCGCCAATTCCGATCCGCCGCACTGGAGCCGCTGGTTCCGGCTGGTCGACACCCGCAACCCCAACGGCACCGTCGTGATGCACGGCCCCGACGACAAGCCGCTGCTGGTGCTCTCGCGCCAGGGCGAGGGCCGGGTCGCGCTGCTGCTGTCCGACCATATCTGGCTGTGGGCGCGCGGTTACGAAGGCGGCGGTCCTCACCTCGATCTGCTGCGGCGCCTGTCGCATTGGCTGATGAAGCAGCCCGATCTCGAGGAGGAGGCATTGCGGCTCTCCTCCCATGGGCGCGAGCTCACGATCGAGCGGCAAACGATGGCCGACAGCGTCGATCCGGTCATCGTGACGTCGCCGTCCGGGCAAACCCGCACGGTCACGCTCGGCGCCTCGGAACCCGGTGTCTGGCGCGCGGACGTTCCGGCCGGCGAGCTCGGCTTGTGGCGCGCCAGCGACGGCAAGCTGACCGCGCTCACCAATATCGGACCGGCCAATCCCCGGGAATTCGCCGAAGTCACCTCGACCACCGACGTGCTCGGCCCGCTTACGGCGGCGACCGGCGGCGACGCGCGGCGGGTCGCCGATGCGTCCGGCGTGACGGTGCCGCGCGTGCTCCCGGTGCGCTCGTCCGAGACGTTCAAGGGCGAGGACTGGATCGGACTGAAGATGCGCGACGCCAGCGTGGTGCGGGGCATCGGGGTGCTGCCGGTCTTCGCCGGTGTCCTGGGCCTGCTGCTGCTGCTCAGCAGCGTCGCGGCGACGTGGCTGCGCGAAGGACGATGACAGGAAATCAGAAGTCAGAAATCAGCGGTCAAGGTAAGTGCCCCGTTCCTTCTTCTGATTCCTGACTTCTGACTTCTGATTCCTGATCCCAGTCCGGCCGGATCGCGCCGCTCACGCCCGCGAATGCGCCGTCCGCCAGCTCGGCGACCAGCAATCTCGCCGGGTCGACCGGGCCCGGCATCGTGACTTGCCCTTTGGGAATGCGCGCAAAGCCGCAGCGGCCGTAATAAGGCACGTCGCCCACGAGCACGACCAGGCGGTGACCGTGCCGGCGCGCCTCCGCGAGCGCCCGTTCGATCAGCGCCTTGCCGATGCCGTGATGGCGGAACGGCGGCTCGATCGTCAAGGGCCCGAGCAGCAGCGCGGGCGTCTCGCCGATCCGGATTTTGGTCTGACGCACCGAGCCGACCAGGAGCGTGCCGATTCGCGCCGTGAACGACAGCTCGGGCCGATGCGCCATCTCCTCGCGGATGCGATACGACGTGCGCGCAAAGCGCCCCGGCCCGAAGGTGCGCTCGTAGAGACGCTCGATCGCCGCCGCGTCTTCGGGCGTCTCGAGCAGGATGTTCAGCGTGAGATCGGTCATGGCGATCGCCCGCGCCGGTTACGGCGCGCGGCCGAGCGCCGCTTAGCACTTGGCGCACGCGAGGTCCATTGCCTGGGCTGGCGCGATGCCTATTTGCTGGTAGCCCGCATGGAGCGAAGCGGAATGCGGGAACGCCGATCCCGGATTTCGCCACGCTCCATCCGGGCTACAACGGAGCATCCCGATGGGCCTGCTCGTCGAAGGCGTGTGGAAGGACGAGGGCTACGAGGCTCGCGCGGGCCGTTTCGTGCGCGTGCCGACGAGCTTCCGCAGCTGGGTCACGCCCGACGGCAGTCCGGGCGGAACCGGGTCGGTATCACCTCTACGTCTCGCTCGCCTGCCCGTGGGCGCACCGCACCGTCATCTTTCGCAAGCTCAAGGGGCTCGAAGAGGCGATCTCCATCTTCCGCAAGCTCAAGGGTCTCGAGGACCTGATCTCGCTTTCGGTGGTCGAGCCGCTGATGGGCGGCGAGGGCTGGGTGTTCGGCGCGGGCGAGGGCGCCATCCCGGATTTCGTCAATCACAAGCGGCGGCTGGCCGACATCTATCTCCTCGCCGATCCGCATTACACCGGCCGCGTCACCGTTCCGGTGCTGTGGGACAAGCGGCGAAACACCATCGTCAACAACGAATCCGCCGAGATCATCCGCATGCTCAATTCGGCATTCGATGCGTTCACCGACGTGCGGACCGATTACTATCCGCCGGAGCTCCGCGAGGAGATCGACCGCGTCAATCATTTCGTCTACGAGAACGTCAACAACGGCGTCTACCGAGCCGGCTTCGCGAGTTCCCAGGAAGCCTATGAGGAAGCATTTTTGGCGCTGTTCGCCGCGCTCGAGGAACTCGAGGCGCGTCTGTCCGGCCGGCGCTATCTCGCCGGGGAAAAACTCACGGAAGCCGACTGGCGGCTGTTCACGACGCTGGTACGGTTCGACGCGGTCTATTACGGCCATTTCAAGTGCAATCTTCGCCGCATCGTGGATTATCCGAGCCTGAGCAATTACCTGCGCGATCTCTATCAGGTCTCCGGCGTCGCCGAGACGGTGAGCATCGACCATATCAAGCGGCATTATTACGGCAGCCATCGCCACATCAACCCGACCGGCATCGTGCCGCTCGGCCCCGCGCTCGATTTCTCCGCGCCGCACGACCGCGCGCGGTTCGCATCGTAGGATGGGTTGAGCGAAGCGAAACCGGCGGCCGCGGGGCGCCGTCCCCGCGAACGCGGGGACCTCGATCAGCAAGCTGATGGGGTTCGCGGCAAGCGGCGCTCAACCCATCCTACGCGGTGTCTTTGCCGAGCGAATGCGAGGGATGCCGCGTATCGCCGCGCTTATTCTGATGACGCACGTAGGTGATCAGCGCTTCGGGGCGCTCGGCCTTGACCTTGAGGGCGGCGATGAGCGCATCTTCCGCATCGATCGTAACGCGGTCGGTGTGTCCTTTCAGCCGGAACCCGACGGTGAAATGCATCGGCACCTCCTCGATCCGCTCCGCGCCGCAAGCCGGCACAACCCTAGTCGTTCTCGCCCAAAATCCGCCACTCACCGCGCACAAAGTTCCCAAAACTGCGCGATCGCCGCAAGCACTCGCGGCTTGCAGGCTGCCAAGACACAGTAGGGAGGAATGACGATGGGTTCCTGGCTCAGTGAACGCGAACAACGCCTCGTCGCGGGTGCCGAAACGGCTTCGGCTGCGACGCCGATCCCGACCCAGATCGTATCGAACGGCGAATATCTTCCGCCGCCGCAGAGCCAGACGCAGAAGCGCCTCGAGCGGCGGATCCTGGAGCTGGCGGATACCAACGCCAAGCGGCTCGGCCTGAGCCGCCGGCAATTCATGCGCACGAGCTGCGGCATGGCCGCCGCATTTTTGGCCATGAAGGAGATCTACGGCGGCAACGTGTTCCAGGTGGAGGAGGCCGAGGCGCGCGAGCCGGAGCTGATGATGGCGCGAGCACAGAGCCTGGCCGGGCAGTTCATCTTCGACGTGCAGACGCACTTCGTCCGCGACGATTTCGATCACAAGGAGCTGCTCGGTCTCGGCGATTTCGCCAGCCAGCACTGGAACCCGAAGATGAAGGAAGAGGGCCTGTCGCTCGCCCGGTACAAATTCCAGAACTACGTCAAGGAGATCTACTACGACAGCGACACCAACCTGGCGCTGCTGAGCGGCGCGCCGTTCGACGACCCGACCTGGTGGCTGCTGTCCAACGAGCAGATCGTCAAGGCGCGCGAAATGATCAACGATTTCGCCGGCTCACGGCGCCTGCTCGCCCACTCGGTCATCACGCCCAAGCAGCCCGGCTGGATGGACGAGGTCGACAAGGCGATCGCGGTCTACAAGCCCGACTCGTGGAAAGCCTACACCATCGGCGACCCGCTCTCGCCGTCGAAGTTCCCCTGGCGCTTGGATGACGAGCAGGTGATGTATCCGTTCTACGAAAAATCGGTGAAGGCCGGGATCAATGCCATCTGCATCCATAAGGGCCTGCTGCCGCCGGACTACGAGAAGTCCTTCGCCGGGGTGTGGGAATACGCAACCGTCTGGGACGTCGGCAAGGCGGCCAAGGATTGGCCGCAGCTGAATTTCGTGATTTATCATTCCGCGCTGCGTCCGGTCCTCGAGCTGCCCGATCAGGCCTGGAACGAGTTCGAGACCTCCGGCCGCATCAAATGGGCGAGCGATCTCGCCGAGATTCCGCAAAAGTTCGGAGTGACCAACGTCTACGCCGAGCTCGGCACCTCGTTCGCCAATTCGGCCGTGGCGCATCCGAAATTCTCGGCGGCCTTGGTCGGCACGCTGATCAAGGGGTTTGGGGTCGACCACGTCCTCTGGGGCACCGATTCGGTATGGTATGGATCCCCGCAATGGCAGATCGAAGCGATGCGGCGCCTGGAGATCCCCGAGGACATGCAGAAGAAATACGGATTTGCGGCTCTCGGCGGCGCCAACAGCGCGACCAAGCAAATGATCTTCGGCGGCAACGCGGCCCGGTTTTACCGAATCAACCTCAAGGCAACCGACAACGCGCCGATGCCGGCCTATTCCGAGGATCGCCTGGCCAGGCTGAAGGCCGAGTACGAGTTCGCGGCCAAGGAACCGTCGAACCTGCGCTACGGCTACGTCCGCGCGGCCTGAGCCTTCCGCTGTAGAATGGGCAAGGACGCGAAGCGACCTTGCCCACGCGGATCCTCGACGCGTCTTCGTTCCTTTCCCGGGCACGGCATGCGGGGCGCGCCTTTGGCAATGGTTTTGCTTGCGCGCGGCCCATCCGCATCCGAGAATATCGCTCGGAAGGAAAACAGAATGCGCGTCTGCACCTTGTTTCCTGCCGCGACCGAGATCGTGTTCGCGCTTGGATTGGGCGACTCGCTCGTCGGAGTAAGTCACGAGTGCAATTATCCGGCCGCCGCTTCGAAGCTCCCGAGCATCACCAGGTCCAAGGTGCCGGCCGGGCTGACCAGCGCCGAGATCGACCGCGTCGTCACCGCAACGCTCCAGGCGGGGGAAGCGCTCTACGGGCTCGATGCCGCGCTGCTCGAACGGCTCTCGCCGGACCTCATCATCACGCAAGCGCTCTGCGAGGTTTGCGCCTTGTCGAGCGACGAAGTGCGGCAATGCCTCTCCGCGCTCACCTGCAGGCCGCGGCTCTTGAGCCTCGAGGCCAATTCATTGGCGGGCATTCTCGACGACATAAGCACCGTGGCCGTGGCGCTGGGCGGGCCCGATCGCGGCGAGCGCCTGGTCGGATCGCTGCAGGCGCGGATCGAGGCGATTGCGAGGAGGACGGCAGACGTGGCGCATCGCCCGCGGGTCTTCTGCATGGAATGGGTCGACCCCCCCTATTGCGGCGGGCATTGGATGAAGGAGCTGGTCGAGATCGCCGGCGGCGACGACGCGCTGGCGGTGAGCCACCGGCCTTCCTATCGCGTCGCCTGGCAGGACGTGCTCGATTTCGCGCCGGAAATCATCGTGCTCACCTGCTGCGGGTTCGACCTCGAGCGCTGCTCGCACGAGAGCCGGATCCTGGCCGGCTTCCCGGGAGCGCACGCGCTGCCGGCGATCCGCAACGACCAGGTCTTTGCCGCCGACAGCGCCGCCTACTTCGCCCGGCCGGGGCCGCGGATCATCGACAGCCTGGAAATTCTCGCGCACATCGTCCATCCGGAAAAGATTCCGGCCCCGCAGCTCCCCGGCGCCTTTCGCAAGCTTCGCGTTTCCGAGCACGATTTCGCTTGAGCCGCACGCCGGAACCCGCGTGCGTGGGTCCCGGCTATTGCGGCCAATGGCTCACACGAAGCCTCGCCCGACAATTACGCGCTTTATCAGCGCGACGGAGTGAAATCCGATGCCCCGCGGGCGTTTCCGCGCGTATGGGGATTGCGATGAGCAGCTAACATCCGGTGCCCCGGGCTGACGCTCGATGCCCCGCGAGCCGCTCCCCTGGTATGGGGATTTGGATGCTGAACCTGCATCTTGTGCCCCGGAGTGCGAGTGGATGTCTCGCTCGCCGCGAGTACGGCGGGGGAGGACGCCATCAACAAGCCCGCTATGGCGGCGAACGACAGGATCTTGGTCATTGCGACCTCCTCTTCGTAGATCACCTCGAAGAAAACTCGCGCCGAGACGTTTTGTTTCGACGTTTTGTTTCGCTTGGACCGTCGAACGTGCAAGTAATTTGTCGCAGATCATTCATCTATCAATACGCGCCGTTCATCTGATATTCATCGAATCCTCAACTCTATTTCGCGCCGCTGCAATCGCAATGACGCAGGCTGTTCCAAATGAGCAATCCACTGACGGCGTGATCGCAATGCGGCGCCCGATCAGCCGAAGCGCTGCCTCAGCGTTGCCATGTAGGCACGGATGCGGTTGGCATTGACGCCGAAGTCGCTGCGTCCCTGACGGCTCTCCGAGCGCATGTCGATACGGCTCCCGGGCGTCTCGGCCGCGACCCGGATCACGATGTCGTCGGTGAAGCGGAACCATCGGCTGGTCTGGCGCGCCTCGATACGGCCGGCCGCCGGATCGGCCGCCACGACCGTCCAGCCCGGCATCGCCTTCGCCGTATCCAGCGCGAGCCGGAACGCCTGTTCCGGTGGCAGGGCGGCCTTGAGCGGGGCCAGGTCCGGATAGGCGGCCTTTTGCTGCTCGGCGATCTGTGACCCCGCATAGGTCGCGGGACCGGCGTTCTCGGCGGCGCGCGCCGGCAACGCGGCAACATAGTCCGGCGGATTCTCGGTGTCGGTGGTGATGTCGTGAATGCGCGGCAGCGTCTTGAGCCTGTGGTCGAACTGCCAAGGCACATAAGCGAGCACGGCGCCCACGGCGAGCCCGATACCCGCGATCGTCAGGCCGCGCCAGCCGAGTTGCGGCCACCCCGCCGCGAGCACGAAGAGCGAGACGATCGCGGCCGCCAACGCGACATACCCGGAGGCGGGCATCAGCCAGGAGAAGGCGAAGCGGAAATGCCACCACCCCGCGCGCCATCCCAGCGGCGAGACGACCAGCAGCACCAACGCCGCCGCCGCCAGCCCGAGGCCCAAATATGCCGCGTATGGCGCCCAGTTCCGAATCACGACAAAGCCGCCCATCTTCATTCGCCTTCGCTCCTGCAAACAAGAGCCGGGCAGTTCTGTTCCTGCAAACAAGAACCGGGAATTTTGTTCCCCGGGAAAATGTCGCACCGAGGACGAATGTTCGACCGAGAAAATCGAGTTTCGGCGTCGCTCACCCGGCGTTTGAGCTTCCAAGCAAGGAAATCCAAGCCGCCCGCCGCGGCACGGAGTTTAAGGGCTGCTACCAAGTCTGGATTTCCGGCAAGAAGGTCGGGCTGCGGCGCGAGGGATCGAGCCTGCCGCTCGAAGGCGTGCTGCAGCCGCCTGCGAGGCGCAAGTGACCGCGCGGCCGAGATCGCCTCGTATGCGGGTCCAAGAGCCATGCAGCATCCGATGTCGATCGCTCCCATGACCTCGGTCCGGCAGCACACGCCTCTGCTGCAGATCGCCGGTCTGACCAAGCGCTATGGCGAGGAGCGGGTGCTCGACGACGTGAGCTTTTCGGTGCATCCCGCCGAGGTGCTCGGCCTGATCGGACCGAACGGAGCCGGCAAGACGACGCTGCTGGAAGCCATGGCCGCGCTCGTTCCGGTGGATTGCGGCGCCGTCCTCTGGCGGGGCGCGGTCTTGGCTCCGGCACACCGGCGTGGATCGATGTTCTATCTGCCGGAGGGGATTCGCCCGTGGCAGCAGCAATATGTCGCGCGCGTGCTCAGCTTCTTCGCTGCCGTATACCGGCGGCCAGAAGCGCAGATCGGCGAGACGGTCGCCGCCGTCGGTCTCGATCCGGTCCTGCGCAAGCAGGTGTTGGCGCTGTCGAAAGGCTATGCGCGCCGGCTGATGTGGGCGCTCGCGCTGCTCGCACCGCATCCGCTGCTGCTCATGGACGAGCCGTTCGACGGTTTCGATCTCAAGCAAACCCGGGAGATGATGGTCGTCTTGCGCCGGGCGGCGGCCGCGGGCCGCACGATCGTCCTGTCCACCCATCAGCTCGTCGACGCCGAGCGCGTATGCGACCGTTTCGTGCTGCTCGCCGGCGGCCGCGTCCGCGGCGAGGGCACGCTCGACGAGCTCCGGGCACGCACGGGCATTTCCACCGGACTGGAGGACATGTTTCTTGCGCTCGCCTGACGCCAGCCGGGCGCTCCGCGCCCCGTTCCGGCCGCTGCTCGCCAAGGAGCTGTGGCAGATCGCCGGCGGCCGCGCGCTGTGGACGATGCTGCTCCTGCTCTGCCCGCTCGTCGGCTACAGCTTCGTTCAGGCGGTCTCGCTCTATGGCGAGGCAAGCCGTGCGGCGTCGCAATCGCCGGCGCTTGCCAGCGGTCTCTCCCCGCTCGACGGCGTGCTCGTCCCCACCTTCGGCGCGTTCTATGTCGCCGTCACGCTGCTGTTCCCGTTCGTGGCGATCCGCGTGCTCGGCCACGAAAAGGAGACCGGCGCGCTGCGACTGCTGATCCAATTGCCCTACCGGACCTCGACGCTGATCGCCGCCAAGCTTGCGGCCATTCTCGCCGCATGGCTGATCGCCGCGGTTCCCGTGCTCTCGGCGCTGGCGGTCTGGCAAGTTCTGGGCGGGCATCTCGACGCGCCGGAAACGCTCGATCTGCTGTTCGGGCATCTTCTCTACGGCCTGCTGGTCGGCGCGATCGCGTTGTTCGCCGCCTCGATATCCGAAAGCGCGGCCACCGCGGCAATCCTCACGCTCGCCTTCACCATCGGCTCGTGGGTGCTCGATTTCACCGCGGCCGGGCGCCCGGGCTTGTTCGACTGGCTGTCGCGCCTGTCGTTGACCCAGGCGCTGCGCACGTTCGAGCAGGGACTGCTGTCGGCAAGTCTCGTCGCCGGCATGCTTACCGCCGTGGCGGCGTTCGCGGCGCTTGCCGCGGTGTGGCTGCCCCTGGGAGTTCCGGCCCGCGTGAAGCTCGCGCGTTCGCTGATCGCCGTGCTCGTGGCCGCCGCGGTGCTGGGGATTTCCGCGCAGCTGCGGGCCTCGCTCGATGTTGCGGCGGACCGGCGCAACTCGTTCCCGGCCGCCGATGAGCAAAGGCTGCACGAGCTGCGCGCGCCGCTGCTCGTCACCGTGCATCTGGCGCCGGAAGACCCGCGTTACGCCGACCTGCGGCGCAACGTATTGGCCAAGCTCGAGCGAACGCTGCCGAACGTCACGGTCCGGCTTGCCGGCGGCCGGCAA
>VAZU01000270.1 GCA_005884745.1 Alphaproteobacteria bacterium | reverse complement strand
AGCTTGGCCATCAGCCCCGGATCGGGATGCTCGAGCGGCACTTCGTTGAGCGTGGCGAGCTCGCGGGCCAGGTACTTCTCGATCATCACCTTGCGGGCCGGCATGCGGGCGGCGTATTTCAGCATCAGGTGCTTCCATTGCGGATGGCCCGAATAGGCGATCGCCCGCACGATCACCCATTGGTCGGCCGGGGGCACCGGGAACAGTTTTGCCAAGAGCTCGTCGGCCTTGGCCGGATCGGCGCCGATGACGCCGGCGAGGAAGCCGACGTAGATCCCGGACGTCTCCGGATCCTTGAGCGTGCCGAGCTGGGTGAGCGTGCGGATTGCGTCGGGCACCCGGCCGGGTTCCGGCTTCGCGCGATAGCCGTACATCCATTTCTGCACCGCATCGAGCGTGGACAGCTCGCCCAAATGCGAGGGCGCAGCTCGAGCGGGCACCGCAAGCAACAAGAATACGATCAGGACGGCTGATACGCGATACATGGCTGCCCTCCCGGCACGGCCCTCCTCCCCCTCGCCCGCGCCGAAGCCCAAGCTGATCAAGGGGTTGGGACATTTTGACGGCCGGGATGTGGGCAAGTAATGGCGGGGCAATTGCGGGTGCCCGATGCCGTCAGCGCAGATGGCACGACACCCAGTGGCCCGGGCGCACTTCGCGCAGCTGCGGCACCTCGACCCGGCAGCGCGGCTCGACATAGGGACAGCGGGTGTGGAACGGGCAGCCCGGCGGCGGGTGCATCGGGCTCGGCACGTCGCCGCGCAGGATGCGCTTTTCGCGCTTGAGCTTCGGGTTGGGCACCGGCACCGCCGAGAGCAAGGCTTCCGTGTAGGGATGCAAGGGCTCGAGGAACAGGGTGTTCTTGTCGGCATATTCGACGATTTTTCCCAGATACATCACGGCGATGCGGCGGCTGATGTGCTCGACCACGGCAAGATCGTGGGCGATGAACAGATAGGACAGATGCTTCTGGCGCTGCAGGTCCATCATCAGGTTGATCACCTGCGCGCGGATCGAGACGTCGAGCGCGGAGACCGGCTCGTCGGCGACGATCAGCTTGGGGTCGAGCGCGAGCGCGCGGGCGATGCAGATGCGCTGGCGCTGCCCGCCGGAGAACTGATGCGGGAAGCTCGCCATCTGCGCCGGAGCAAGCCCGACCAGCTCGAACAGCTCGGCGACGCGCTGCCGCCGTTGTTGCGGCGCCATGCCGTGAATTTGCAGCGGCTCGCCGACGATGTCGCCCGCCGACATGCGCGGGTTGAGCGAGGAGAACGGATCCTGAAAGATGATCTGCATCTCGCGCCGGTACGGCCGCAGCTCGCGCTTGCGCAGATGGGTGATGTCGCGGCCGCCGACCTTGATGGCGCCGGCGGTCGGCTCGATCAGGCGCAGCACGGTCCTGGCCAAGGTCGATTTCCCGCAGCCGCTTTCGCCGACGAGCCCAAGGGTCTCGCCGCGCGGAATCGCGAAGCTCACCCCGTCGAGCGCCAGCACCTGCCCCACGGTCCGGCGCAGCAGGCCCTTCTTCACCGGGAAATGTTTCTTGAGATCCTCGACCTCGATCACCGGCGCGGCCGGGCTGGATTCGAGCGCGTGCTGTCTCGCCGGCGCGATCGTCATCTCGCCGCGCTCAGCTTGTCGGAATGCCAGCAGGCGGCCCAGTGCCCCGGCCGCTTCTCCTCGTAGGCGGGATATTGCGCACGGCAGCGCTGATCGGCAAAAGCGCAGCGCGGGGCGAAGACGCAGCCCTTCGGCAGGTCGGCGAGAGACGCCACCATGCCGGGAATCTCCCGCAGCCGCTCGGGGGCCTCGCCTCCGGCCATGATCGTCAGCCGCGGAATCGAGGCCAGCAGCCCCTGGGTGTAGGGATGCAACGGCTCCTCGAACAGCGTCTCGACGTCCGCCTCCTCGACCTTGCGGCCGGCATACATGACGATCACCCGCTCCGCGACCTCCGCCACCACGCCGGTGCCCATTTCCTCCTGCAGCGAGAGCATCAGGTCCAGGATCTGCGCCTGGATGGTGACGTCGAGCGCGCTGGTCGGCTCGTCCGCGATCAGCACTTTCGGATTGCAGGCGAGCGCCATGGCGATCATGGCGCGCTGGCGCATGCCGCCCGACATCTGGTGCGGATATTCGCTGGCGCGCTGCGCCGGTTCGGGGATCTTCACCAGCGCGAGCATGTTCACCGCCTTCGCCATGGCGGCGGATTTGGCAAGATCCTGGTGCAGCTCGATCGCCTCGGCGATCTGCCCGCCGACCGTGAGCACCGGGTTGAGCGAGGTCAGCGGCTCCTGGAAGATCATGGAGATGTCGTTGCCGCGCACGTCGCGCATCCGCGCCTCGTCGAGCGCCAGCAGATCCCTGCCCTCCAGCCTCACCTCGCCGGCGACGATCTTCCCCGGCGGATCGGGGACGAGGCGCATGATGGAGAGCGCCGTCGTGCTCTTGCCGCAGCCGGATTCGCCGACGACCGCCAGCGTTTCGCGCGGGCGCAGCCAGAGCGACACGTCGTCGACGGCATGGACTTTCCGCTCGCCCACGGAAAACACCGTGGTGAGGCCCTCGACTTCCAGCACATTCGCGGTCCGGGCCGGCCGCGATCGCGTCGCCTGAGCTTCCATCAGTGGCGCAGCCTCGGGTCGAGCAGATCGCGCAGCGCATCGCCGAGCAAATTGGTTCCGAACACCACCAGGCTGATGGCGATTCCGGGGAAGATCACCAGCCAGGGCGCGGTGCGCACGTATTCGGCGGCGGATTCCGACAGCATCCTGCCCCAGGAGGGATAGGGCTCCGGAATGCCGAGGCCGAGGAACGACAGCGAGGCTTCGACCAGGATCGCCGAGCCGAGCTGCGCGGTCGCCAGCACGATCAGCGGCGCCATCGTGTTGGGCAGCACGTGCCTGATCGCGATGCGCAGCTCGCTCATGCCGACCGCTTTGGCCGCTTCGACGAACGGCAGCTCGCGCAGCACCAGCGTGTTCGAGCGCACCACGCGCGCCACGTACGGGATCAGCGGAATGGCGATGGCGATGATCACGTTCTCCAGCGACGGCCCGAGCGAAGCCGCCATCACCAGAGCGAGAACCAGCAGCGGCAGCGCCTGCAGGATATCGACCAGACGCTGTGCCAGGAGATCGACCCAGCCGCCGAGGTAGCCGGACGGCAGGCCGACCAGGATGCCGAGCACCGAGCCGAGCAGGGTCGAGCCGATGCCGACCGCGAGCGAGATGCGCGCGCCGTAGACGATGCGGCTGTAGACGTCGCGGCCCATGAAGTCGCAGCCGAGCCAGTGCGCCGCACCCGGGCGCGCCAGCGATGCCGCCGCATCGGTGGTCAGCGCATCATATCCGGTGATCAGGGGAGCAAACACCGCGGCGAACACGAACAGCGCCATGATCAATGCGCCGATCGCGCCGAGCGGATGGCGATAGAAGAACAGGCGCAGCCGCCCGGCCGGGCGCCGCAGCCTGGGCCGCCTCGCGGCAAGCTCCGCATCGTACTCGATCGACATCAGCTAATCCTCATCAGTCCGAGTATTTGATCCGAGGATCCAGGGCGGCGTACAGCAGGTCGACGAGGAAATTGACCACGACCACGATGATGGCGATGAACATCACCAGGTTCTGCACGATCGGATAATCGCGCCAGCGGATCGCCTCGACCAAAAAGCGCGCGACGCCGGGAATGTTGAAGACCGTCTCGGTCACGATCAGACCGCCGACCAGGAACGCCGCCTCGATGCCGATCACGGTGACGACCGGCAGGATCGCGTTCCTGAGCGCGTGATGATAATTGACCGAGGAATCCGACGCGCCTTTGGCGCGGGCGGTGCGGATGTAATCCTGGCGCAGCACTTCGAGCATGGAGGATCGCGTCAACCGCATGATCAGCGCCGAGCTGCGGAAGCCCACCGCGGCGGCCGGAATCGCGAACATCACGAATGCGTCCCAGAAGCTCTTCGGCTCCTCGCTGTAGATCGGAATCGAGCCGAACTGGGCGACGAACACCATCAGGATCAGAAGCCCGAGCCAGAATGCCGGCATCGACAGTCCGCTCAGGCTTACTACGCGCAAGAGATAATCGAGCCAGGTGTTCTGCTTGACCGCGCTGATCACCCCGAACGGAACCCCGAGCAGGATCGAGAACGCCAGCGCCAGCGCCGCGAGCTTCGCCGTGATCGGGATGCGGGGCAGGATCTCCTCGAGCGCCGGCCGCTCCGACACGTAGGAATAACCGAGGTCGCCGTGCAGCAGCCCGCCGATCCAGATCGCGTATTGCACCGGAATCGGCTTGTCGAGGCCGAGCTCGCGCTCGATCTGGGCCTTCTCGGCCGGATTGATCAGGCCGGCGGAGTCGAACAGGATGTCGGCGATGTTGCCGGGAACCAGGCGGAGCAGCGCGAAAATGATCACCGAGATCCCGAACAGCGTCAGGAGCATGAGCAAGAAGCGCCGCACCAGATAGGCTAGCAAGGCTTTGCTCCGTCTTCTCGCGATGTCATTCCGGGGCGCGGGCGCCAGCCCGCGAACCCGGAACCCATGAACACCCGCTCCCGAAACCTGTAGCTGACCGTGGTCATGGATCCCGGGCTCCCTCGCTCCGCTCGGGCCCCGGGATGACGAATCGCGTAAACTCCGGTCCGTATTCTGTCATTTGTCCAGCCACACGTCCTCGTAGCGGTAGCCGTTGTAGGAGCTGTTGACCATCATGCTCACGCCCTTGACATAGGGCTGCCAGCAGGTCGCCTGCCGCGCGTGGAAGATGATCGGCCGCGCCACGTCCTCCTGCAGCTTCTTGTCGATTTCCCACACCAGCTTCTTGCGCTTTTCCACGTCGGTTTCCATCGACTGCCGGTCGAACAGCTTCTCCAGCTCCTTGTTGCAGTACTGGGTGTAATTGCGCTCGGACCCGCACGCGTAGTTCTCGTAGAAATTCTGGTCCGGATCGTCGACCGAATTGCCGGTGAGGTTGAGGCCGACGGTGTAATCCTTGCGTGCGACCTTGGAGAACCAATTGCTGGTTTCCACCTGGTCGAGCTCACCGTCGATATAGATCTCCTTGAGCTGATCGATGAGGATCACGGCGGGATCGCGATAGAGCGCGATGTTGCGGGTCGATACCTTGATCTTCAGCCTGTTGCCGGGGCCGTAGCCGAGCTTCGCCATGATGCTGCGGGCTTCGGCGCGGTTCTTTTGCACGTCGGGGCCGTAGCCGGGAATGGTCTTGAGAATCTCCGGCGGCATGCCCCAGACGCCGGCCGGCGGCGGCAGCATCGAGCCGCCGATGTCGTTCTTGCCCTCGGACAGGATGTCGACGAACGCCTTGCGGTCGATGGCGAGCGCCATCGCACGCCGCAGCTCGGCATTGTCGAACGGCGGCGCCTCGCGGTTGACGATGAGATTGGTGCTGACGTT
>VAZU01000269.1 GCA_005884745.1 Alphaproteobacteria bacterium | reverse complement strand
CCGCCTTGACGGCCAGCTCTGTATTGGCCCGGAGAGTACCATGTATGGACCTCACGGCTGTTAACCGCCGTACGCAATCGCGCTGCACCCGTTTAGAGCAGGACCTAGCGAAGATTGTCCCGACATACTTTGGACAATTCTCCTCACCATAGGGAACTTTGACGCGCCGCCAAGAACGGTTTCGCGTCGTCGTCCAACCACCAAGGAGCATAGGATGCGGAACTTTATTTTAACGGGCGCGACAGTGGCTGCCCTGGTTGCAAGTGGTATGCTGATCATCGGGGATGCCCAATCGGCAACCGGAAGCTTTGACGGCATCCGTGTGGCTGCTGATCGCCTCGGCATCCTGGAGGAAACGCAGTTCATCTACGAGGGCAGGAGGCATTGCTGGTACCTCGACGGGTGGCACGGTCCAGGTTGGTACTGGTGCGGATATAATTGGCGGCGCGGTCTGGGATGGGGCGGCCCGGAGGGCTGGCAGGGCTGGAGAGGGGGTGGAGAACGTCGCGAGGAGCGGCGCGAAGAGCGCCGCGAGCGACGCTGGGATCGGTATTGATCAAATTTCTGCTACGGGCGGCGGACTACGCCGCGATTGCGAGCGTACCAGCTGGCCTGAAATGGAAGCCCGGCGTAGAGCCGGGCTTCTTTTGGTCTCAGGTCGGCTCTGGGTCATCTGCGTCGATTGGGTGACATCCGCGGCTGGTCCGCTCTGCCCCCCAATATTCGCCGTGAAAGTGGACATCGCAGATGGGCAGCTCGGTCATAACCGGACCTCCGGCATCACACCGGACTGCGAGATTTGCTTCCGCGATAAGTTACCGAGCCGCGATGGCGTCGGCGATCGTCGAGGGCGTAGCCAATGCGCGAACGATCACCTGCGGCTCGCCCTGATCTGACACTCGGCACTCCGCACGCGGCCGACCCCCATTACGCGGCGCGCCGTAGCGCACGGCTCCGCGTAGCGGTGCTACGGCCTGGCTTGTGCCGGCGTCGGCGCCGCTTGGCTCAGTCCAATCAGGGCCACCACAACCCCCACGACGAAAATAATCGTACCGACATAGATCGGTCCGAGATGGCTCACCCAGTCGTAGTTGAAGTGCCCCATGTAATGCAGCGGCAAGGCCACGACCAAGCCCAAGACCGGGGAGATCACGGCCGTTATCAATGCCCACCACAGGCCGTTGCGAACCCCGTACCAGGCGAGGCCTGCGACGGCGACCGCGGTAGCCGCTATGAATGCTGCGATCGCCACGTGAAGGTGCATGATGTAGCCCATGATCGCCGGGTTGAGCCCGTTGAGCTGCTGCGGAGTAACGCCGTTCAGTGTCTCGACGCCGAGCTCGAACCCGCTGGCCGACAAGGCGCGGAAGAAGAATACGACCGCGTAAACGAAGAAGATGAGAGCGCCCAAAACCATAAGGACTGCTCCCCTCTGCAAGGCTTGCTCCCTGGACATTGCTCCACTCCTTGGTCTCGATGACATTTCTCGAATGATCCAGAATCGGCATGGACACGGACATTATATCGGCTGCCCGGAGCACGATAGGGTCCCGAAAGCTTGTGCGCTTCCGGAAGGCGAGCGGCGGCGCACGCGCAGCCAACTTCCGTTCCGGGTCATTCTCGACGTTTTTGACGCACCCAGGACTCTTCTGGTCGACCTCGATAACCGGACATCCACCTTGATTTCCGGCACTTCGGAGTCGTGCCATTACGAGATATCTGGCGGCCGATCGCGCAGGGGCTTCAGCTGCTATCGCCCGATGATCGTTTAGGGTGAGGTCTCATTGCGCGCGCCTGGAGCGCTTCGATGCAGCTATGCCTCATGTCGCGCCGCGACGATTTCCCCGACCGCGATGACGCATGTGCAGAATGCCATGAGCAGCAATGATAGCGCTGCTGCCGCGGGGAAATCCGATCCGGTTTCCGAGATCATGCTGTAGAGTTGCAGCGGAAGAATATTGACTTGTGTACCGACCAGGGCGAGGGCGGTTCCATAGGCTCCGATCGCGACCGCGGCGATCAAACAAAATGCTGTGAAGGCCGTGGGCAAGATCTGCGGTATCATGATGTCCCGGATCGTCTGTCCGCGGGTGGCTCCCAGCGACTCGGCGGCGTCGAGCTGCGCTGTATCGAAATTGACGAAGACCGGCAAACGCGAGGCCTTGCGGAGAAAATAGAAGACGGGAGAACGTGACCGGATCGATGCCGGCTATCGCCAGAATCTGCGTGACAAATCCCGCCCGACCATAGGACAGGATGAAGCCGTAAGCGACGATGAGCCCGGAAAAGGTCAGGGGAAGGGCGATGAAGAACACCAAGATCGTGCGCGTGATTTCGCGCAGCCGCGACAGATGCAGGGCGACGGCGAAGCCGATCAGCAGCGAGAAAACGGAAGCCGTGAGCGCGAGCGTGAGCGTCCCGCGCAGCCCGCCCCAGAATAGCTCGTTGCGAAACACCCGCGCGAATGCACTGCCGCCGCCGGTGAAGGCGTCCACCGAAACGGCGGCTAGCGGAATCACGAAGAAAAATATCAGCAGGGCCGCGCCGGGAGCGACCATTAGCAGGAACGTTCCGCGGCGCACGCCCTTTGCTCCTACCGCTGGATAGCGACCTTAGCCCAGCCGGCGTCGATCTCCGCCTTCTTGGCTGCGGCTTTCTGGACGTCGAGCGGATGCACCTGTGGCGCCACCGGCAGCTTGTCGGCGACGTCCGCCGGCAACTTGATGCCGGGCACCGAGGGACGGACGAAGCCCTGGGCGAAGATGCCTTGGCCCATATCGGTCATGATGAAATTGAGCCACAGCTTGCCGGCATTGGGATTGGGCGCGTTCTTGACGAGACTGATACCGTATGGCGCCGCGACCGATCCGTCCCTCGGAATCACGACTGCGACCTGATCGCCGAGACCGTCGATGTATTTGGCCTTGAGCCCGTCATTCTCGTAAGAGATCCAGACCGCAATCTCGCCCTTCACGAACTGGGCATAGGGCGTCGTTCCGACGACCCGCAGGACATTGCCCGCCTGGTGCAGCTTGCCGAGATAGTCGATGCCCGGCTGCACGTTCTCGACGCTCCCGCCGTTGGCATAAGCCGCGCCGAAGGTCATGACCTGGCCGACGCCGGTCGAGCGCGGATCGAGATAGACGATACTGTTCTTGTATTCGGGCTTGAGCAGCTCCGCCCAGGATTGCGGAACGGTTTTCGCCAGCTTGGTGTTCACGACGAAGGCGATCGTAAGCGCGTGGATCGTGAACCACTTTCCTTCCGGATGACGAAACACATCCGGCAATTTGTCGAAATTCACCGGCTTGAACGGCGCTACCACGTCTTTGTTCACGGCGTCGATGCCGGATGCGGCAAAATAATACGCGGTGTCCGCCTGCGGCCGGTTACGCGCCTTGTCCAAAGCGATAACCGTCGCGGCAGAGCCGAGGTCGTTGTAGGTCATCTCCACGGCGGGGTAGCGTTTTTTGAATGCCGCGAATTGGGCGGCCCAATTCGCCCAGGTCGGGCCGGTATCGAAGGACACCACCATGCCTTCCTTGCTTGCCGCCTCGTAAAGCGCCTTCTCGCCGGAATACAGTTCCGGCGTGTCGGCAACGGTTTGGGCGTTCGCGATCGGCGAAGCCAGGATCAGCATCGCCGCAGTCATTGAGGTGCAGAACATTCTCATGGGTATCTCCCTTGTCACAATCGACTCAGGTGGCGTTGGTCCGATCCGGTAGGATCTGAACGGAGTTCGGCGGGATATGAATTGCCACGATTTCCCCGGCCTCGCTGGTCTCGCCCAGGAGCGTGACCTCGGCGCACCGGAAATCGAAACGACGGAAGCTGCCGAGAAACCGATCCCGCGTGACCACGCCCGCAAAGCTGTTCATGTTTTCGGGTGCGACCCCGATGCGCACCTGTTCGGGCCGGACCAGAACGGCGACGGTCTCGCCGGCGGCTCGTCCGTGCGGCTCCGTGGTCAGCGATCCCAGCTTGGTTTCGACCATACGCGGCCCGGTGATCCGCCCGCTCCACAGATTGGCGTGGCCTACGAAACCGGCCACATCGCGGTTGGCCGGGCGGGCGTAGATTTCGCGCGGCTCACCGACCTGGACGATACGGCCATTCTGCATGACGGCCACGCGGTCGGCCATCGACAAGGCTTCTTCTTGATCGTGCGTGATATGCACTGTGGCGATGCCGTGATCGCGCTGCAGCCGCTGGATTTCGTCGCGCATTTCGACGCGCAAGGCAGCGTCGAGGGCCGACAGCGGCTCGTCGAGCAGAAGCGCTTGCGGCTCGAACACCAGCGCGCGGGCGAGCGCGACCCGCTGCTGTTGGCCCCCCGACAATTGACTGGGAAGTTTTTCGGCTTGCGTTATCAAACCGACCCGCTCGAGCATCTTCAAAGCCGTGGCCCTGCGGGTGTTTCGATGCTGGCCGCGCAGCTTCAGTGGGTAGGCGACATTTTCCCAGGCAGCCATGTGCGGGAACAGCGCGTAGGTCTGGAACACGAGGCCGACATTGCGCGACCGGGGAGGGATGTCGGCTGCGTCCCTGCCGCCGATGATGACGCGGCCTTTCGACGGCGTGAGGAACCCTGCGATGATTTTCATCAAGGTCGATTTGCCGCATCCGCTGGAGCCGATCACAGCTAAGAGCTCACCCCTACGAATGCCCAGATCGACCTCGTGCACGCCGACGTCGGTGCCTGGATAGCTGAAGCTGACGCCTTCCAGCGCGATCGCGTATTCGGCTCTCGTGGTCATGCGGAGAATCCGTGGACATCCTGCGCACCACGGGCGGTCAGCGCGCCGGCGCCGGAAGCGGCCAATGCGAGAACGAGCAGCACGACGGTGGCGGCACAGGCAAAGCCGGTTGCACCGTAAAAGGCCTGCAGCAATACGACCGGGTAGGGCCGGGTCAGGAATCCCGCCACGAGGTTGGAAAGTTGAAACTCGCCGATCGATAACGCGGCCACCATAATGAGGCCGGAAGCAAGGCTTTGTCGAAGCGAGGGCAAGACGACATCGCGGAATCGAGTGAAAAATCCCGCTCCGAGGGACTCGGCCGCAAGCTCCTGCTCGGCCAGACGCAGATGGCGCATGTCTCCAACGAGCGTGTGAAGCAGATATGGCAAGGTCAACACCAGGTGTCCGCCGACCAGCACCCACAAGCTGCCCAGGAATGGCAGCTCATTGGACGAGAAAACAAGGATGAAACCGAAGGCGAGGACCAGTGGTGGAACCGCGATCGGCAGCAGGTAAACGATGCGACTTGCCGCGCGCACCTTTTGCGAGGCGGCGCGGTAGATCGCGTAGGCCAGAGGCGTGCCCACGACCGCGCCGATCACGCAAGTCAGAAGGCAGACTTTGAGGCTCGTCCAGAAGGCGCGGCGGAAGCTCCCATCCGAAGCAACCTGCAAATACCAATCGGCGGTGAAGCCTGACGGCAATAGCGTGTTGAACCAGGTCCCGCCAAACGAGCCGATGAACAGCAGAACTATCGGAGTGAACAAATAAACCAGATAGAGGGTTGTCACGACCGCCATTGAAGCCTCGCTGGATGTGAGCTTTACGAAAAAATCGCTGTATCCGGTATTCCCCGGATGGCGTCCCCGAGTACCGAAACGCTTCTTTGGCGCTTTGCCTGCTTGCGACACTAGTGGATCAAACTCATTCCCCGATTGCAACGCCGGTTTTCGCGGACTTCGGATGTTCGGCTCGGGTCAGCCGGCGGCCTGCTGATCGAAGCCAATGATCT
>VAZU01000268.1 GCA_005884745.1 Alphaproteobacteria bacterium | reverse complement strand
CGGTCGATGTCGGTTCGCTTCGGCGGCAGGTCGAGCGGCATCATCACGGCGCGGAACGGCCTGATGTCCTCAACCCACGTCGGTTGCGTAAGAAACGTGGCGAGATAATAATCCGCCAACACGACGATTGGATGCTCGGGCGCGTGCCGCGAAAGGATCACGGCATAGGGTCGCGGCTCGTCCGATTTGTGCGCGATGCCGTGGAAGCCGGTGAGATAGAACACGTTCCACGGCGTCGTTGCCACGATGCCGTCGAGAGAACGCGCCTTCATGGCATGGAGCAGGCGGTCGAGATTGCAGAAGCGCTTCGGCAGCGGCGTGCGGGCGAAAGGATCGGAGGACGGAGAGCGCGGTGCATCCATCATGACAATTGCTCCTCCCACGACTGCAGGGTTGGCAGCAGCGCCCAGCAGCGCCGATCGAACGCGACCGCCGGCACCCGCCCCACGAGCCTCACTTGCAGCCGGGACAGCGGGCGCAAATTCGGGCCTGCTCGGCGGCGAGGGCTGCCTTTTCGTCCGCGCACTGCCTGTACAAGCCCGCTTGAGACACCGATCCCACGCCGGTACATCTGCCGTTGAAGCGCGCCACCCGCGCTTCAAACTCCCGCGCCGTTTCCGCGCAACTCTTTTCGGCTCTGACCGGCGGGCAGCGTTTCCCGGTGATGATCGGGGTGATCTGGCTTGCCGTCTGCTCGCACCGCATCTCCATTCCGCTCTTGCTGTCGCAGATCACCTGCCCCACCCGCGAACATGGCGATTGCGCGGAGGCGACCGATGGAAGAGGAAGCGCAAGCAGTAAAAAGACCAAGAAGCCAGTCTTCATGTCGCCCTCCGGCCAAATGCCTCGACCCGACATTCCGGAATATCGAGTTCTCCCATGGAAAGAAACCCCTCTCGCATTCGGCCGGTTCTGCGGCGCCGCGCAATGCGCCGGGCTTGGCAAGGCTGATGCGATCGGGTGAAACTCGCCCCGCCGGGTTTCGCAACGGTCTCGATCGAGGGGGAATCATGATGAAGTGCCGGCTCGTCGCCTCAGCGCGCACCGCAGCGGCGGACAGCGTGACCTCGCGCCCCAATCATGGGCTGCGCTGCGTGACGGCGGTGTTCGCCGTTGCCGCCTGGGTGTGGCTGGCTTGGTCGCCGGCCGACGCGCAGACCCCGGGCGCCGCAGCCGTCGGCGTAAAAATCGAGCAGATGCTGAAAGCAACCGGCTTTACCTACAAAACGCACAATCCGATCACTTGGTCGATCGAGTTCGAGCGAAAGACCATCGGAAAGTTCCGGGTCATCATCTCCAACAGCGAGGACATCATCGTAACGTTTGCGACCGTCACCGAGAAAGCCAAGATCCGGAAAACGCCGCAGCTGATGGAGGCCCTGCTCTCCGCCAACCACGAGTACGATTACGCGAAAATCGGCCTGGACAAGGACGGCGATCTGTTCGTGCGCATCGACAGTCCGGTGCGCGTGACCGATTCCGCGCTATTGAAATCGATCATCGAGCAAGTCGCCAATGCCTCCGGGGAGATATTCACGAAAAACGCGAGCTTCCTCCAGCGTTGATGTCGGTGCGGACGATCCGCCCGCTCGGCGCCAAAAGATCAATCCTCCGGCGTATGGCGGCGCTGCTCGAGAATCTGTTCGCGCTCGAAATCGGCACAGGCGCGGTACGACATCGAATCCGAGGTGATCCAAACGCCCGCGCAGCGCACCCGCGCGAGGATCCCGGCGCCGAGGTCCGTCGTGAGCACGACAGCGGCAATCGCGAGCGCGGCCGCGGCGAGCGCGGCGATCCAGCCGGCGAGCTTGGGAGTGATCTGCGGAATCATGCCCCGGCAAGTATCCCCCTCCCCATCCCCCGCCCGCAAGCAGGCAGGGAGGCGCGCGCCTTGCGTTTTCGGCCGATAACCGCGGCGAAGTAATTACGCCCGCTTCTTGCGCGCGGCGCGCCTTTCGACCAGCGCCTTGGCGATGCGCAGCTGACCGCCGGCGCGGTCGAGCGCCTCCGCGGCCTCGCCCGGGTCGCAGCCCTGCAGCAGCAGGACCGCGAGCTTGACGCTGCCGTGCGCGCGCGCCAGCGCGTCGCGCACCTCGTCGCTGCTGCGCCCGGTCAGGTGCAGCAGCATGTTCTCGCTCCGCTGCACCAGCTTGTTGTTCACCGCCTGCACGTCGACCATCAGGCCCTCGTAGACCCGGCCGAGCAGGATCATCACCAGGGAGGAGAGCAGATTGAGCGCGATGCGCTGCGCGGTGCCGGCTTTCATCCGGGTCGATCCGGCGATCGGCTCGGGCCCGGTGTCCAGCCAGACCGGATGGTCGGCTTCCTCGAGCAGCGGCGTGTCGCGATTGTTGGCAATGCCGACGGTGAGCGCGCCGCGCTGCTTGGCCTCGCGCAGGCACGCCAGCGTGAACGGGGTCGAGCCGCTGGCGGCGACCGCAATCAGCACGTCGTTGCCGCCGATGCCGGCGTCCCGGACGAGGTTTACGGCGTGCTCGATCTCGTCCTCGGCGCCTTCGACCGATTGCATCAGCGCTTCGTGCCCGCCGGCAATGAACAGCAGCAGACGGTCCTTCGGCCAGCTGAAGGTCGGCATCAGCTCGGCGCCATCCTGAACCGCCAGACGGCCCGAGGTCCCGGCGCCGGCATAAACCAAGCGGCCGCCGTCGCGCAGCCGCGGCTCGATCGCGAGCGCCGCCCCTTCCAACGCCTGGCGCGCGGCACGCACCGCGGCGACCGCGGCGAATTGCCCCTCGACCATGGCATCCAGGATGTCGGAAGGGTCCCAGACATCGATCCCGGAATACCGGGGACTCAGGCGCTCCGTTTCCATGGGCTTGGCCTGCGCATTATACCCCCGAAGGCAACGGCATTCGACCCATTTCGGCTCCTTGCGCGTTGAGGAGTTGATCGATCGACGAAAACAGGCGGTTCGCAGGTGCAAACCGAACTCCTCCTCGGCGTGGACGGCGGCGGTACCGGGTGCCGGGCGCGGACTGGACCAAGAGCCGTGGCCCGGATGAAGCGCAGCGAAATCGGCGGCCCAAGGCCACCGTCCTCGCGCATGCGGGGACCTCGATCCGCGGAGTTCCGCGGATCCCGCATTCCGCTTCGCTCCATGCGGGCTACAAGGGAGGACAAATGACCGACCTCGACACGCGCATGGCCGACGAGTTCCGTCAGGCGCCGCAAGCCGTGGAGCGGCAGGCGCAAAGCCTGGCGCGGCCGCTGGCGGAGCTCGTTGCTCGGCTCCAACGCAGGCCGCCGCAGGTCGTCGTGACCTGCGCGCGCGGCAGCTCGGGAGCGCCATCTCGGTATTCCGGTCGCCCCGGCGGCCCCCAGCATCGCCACCATCTACGGGCAGCGCCTGCGGCTCGAAAACCAGCTGTTTCTCGCCATCTCGCAGTCGGGCAGGAGCGATGACCTGATCGAGCAGGCAATGGCGGCGCGGACGGCTGGAGCCCTCACCGCGGCCCTGGTCAATGCCACCGACAGCCCGTTGGCGGCGGCGTGCGAGTTCGTGCTGCCGATCGCGGCGGGAGCGGAGCGCAGCGTCGCGGCGACCAAGACGTTCGTCGCCACGCTTTCGGCGCTGCTGCGGTTGATCGCATCGTGGGCCGAGGACGACGCGCTGCGAGCGGCGCTCGCGCGGCTGCCGGACCGGCTCGCGGCAGCGGCCGAGCAGGACTGGAGCGAAGCCTTGCAGACTTTTGCGGCCAATATCAGCCTGGTGACGATCGGACGCGGCCCGACCCTGGCGATCGCCCGCGAGGCGGCGCTGAAGCTCAAAGAGGTGTGCAATCTCCACGCCGAAGCCTTCAGCGGCGCAGAATTTCTGCACGGGCCGGTCGCGCTGGTCTCGCTGCGTTACCCCATCCTGCTGTTCATGCCCACGGATGCGGCCGGCGCGGGATTGCAGCGGCTGGCCGAAGACCTGCGTCACAAGGGTGCGGCGGTGTTTTGCGCCGAACCCGGCGAGCCGGCTCCGGGACGGCTGCCCGCGGTTGCCGTCGATCATCCCGAGACAGATGCCGTGTGTCTCGTCCAGAGCTTCTATGCGATGCTGGTCCGCTTGGCGCAGCGGCTCGGCACCGACCTCGATCGGCCCCGGCATCTCGAGAAGATCACCCGCACGCGATGAGCGCAGCAAACCGACACGCGCTGGCCGCCGACAGCGTCTTCG
>VAZU01000267.1 GCA_005884745.1 Alphaproteobacteria bacterium | reverse complement strand
TCGGTCGGCGGCGGCCCCTACGTGGTCGAGGCCGCCTATCCGCTCGCGGCCTAAGATCGTCTCACGGCCGCAGCAGCAGCTTGCCCATCACCTTGCGGTCGGACAGCGCCTTGATGGCCTCCGCGGTCTTCTCCAGCGGATAGACCGCATGGATATGCGCGGAGAGCTTGCCCTCGGCGCACCAGCGGGCGATGTCGGCCATGTTGGCGCGGTGGGCTTGCGGATTTCTTTCGGCCCAGGCGCCCCAGAACACCCCGACGATCGCCGAGCTCCGCAGCAGCACGAGATTGGTCGGGATCTTCGGGATCTCGCCGGCCGCGAAACCGATGACCAGGAACCGCCCGCCCCAGGCGAGCGCGCGAACCGCCGGCTCCGCATAGGGCCCGCCGACCGGATCGTAGACGACGTCGACGCCCTTGCCGTCGGTGACGCGGCGCAGCGCGTCCTTCAAATCCTCCTGAACGTAGTTGATGGCTTCGTCGGCCCCGTGCTCGCGCGCGAAGGCGAGCTTTTCGGCCGAGGACGCGCAGGCGATGACCCGGGCGCCCATCAGCTTGCCAAGCTCGATGGTGGCAAGCCCGGTGCCGCCCGCGGCGCCGAGCACGGCAAGCGTTTCGCCGGGCTTGAGCTGCGCGCGATCTTTCAGCGCATGGAGCGTCGTGCCGTAGGTCACGGTCAGTCCGGCGGCATGGTCGAAATCGAGGCCGTCCGGCAGCCTGATCAGCCGCTCGGGATTGGCGACGACCCGCTCGCGCGCCGCGCCCGCGCCGATGTGGCCGAGCACGCGATCCCCGCGGCTGAGCGCGGTCACGCCCGGCCCGACGCTCTCGACGACGCCGGCGAATTCCGCCGCCGGCGAGAACGGGAACGGCGGCTTGTGCTGGTATTTGCCGGCGATGATCAGCGTATCGAAGAAATTGAGGGCGGCGGCCTTGACCGCGACCAAAACCTCGCCGGGACCGGCGACCGGATCGGGTAAATCCTTGAGCTCGAGGTCGTCGGGGCCGCCGAAGCGGGTACACAGGATGGCTTTCATCGGGTGCGCGCCTTATTGGCCTGCAGGATTGCGGCGCGATTTATCGCAGCATCTCGGCCGGCGATCCAGGGTGCGCCCCTCGCGGCGCGAAGGCGGCGCGCGCGAGCGTGTTGACGCGGAAATGCAAGAATGCGTCCCATTTGCCGGGGTGCCGCCGTGATTCGGCCAAGTTTCGCAGGATGTTCGGACGGCGCGGACCTCATCTATTCCTCTTGGGAACTGCGAGGGCTGATGATCACCTTGGCTCCGAACCGGATCGCGCTGCCGCTCGCCGCCATGCTGGCACTGAGCTCGGTGGCCGGCGCCCAGCAGACGGCCGCCCCGAACCCGGCCACTGCCCCCGCCAAGCCCAAGCCCGCGAAGCCTGCCGCCAGGCACGCCACGCCCAAAGGAGCGCCGGAGGCTGCCGCCGTTGCGGGCGCGCAGCCGGCCCTGCTCGGTCAATACGGCCAATGGGGAGCCTATGCGGCCCAGAGCGGCAACAGCAAGGTTTGCTTCGCGCTCGCCAAGCCCGCCAGCGCGCAGACCAAGCCGCCCAACAAGCCGCGTGATCCGGTGTTTTTCTTCGTCGCATCCCGGCCCGCCGAGAACGTCAGGAACGAGGTCTCGGTCATCATCGGCTATGCGTTCAAGCCCGCGACCGACGCGACCGTCGAGATCGGCCCCGCCAAGTTCGCCCTGTACACCCAGAGCGACGGCGCCTGGATCAAGAATGCGGCCGAGGAGGCGCGGCTGGTCGATACCATGCGCAAGGGCACCGACCTCGTCGTGAGCGGCGCCTCCAGCCGCGGCACGGAATCGGTCGACCGCTATTCGCTCAAGGGATTGTCCCAGGCCCTCGACCGCACCGCGCAGGAGTGCAGGTAGGGCACGCCTCGCTGTCGTTCCGGGTTCCCTCGCGTTGCTCGGGCCCCGGGACGAGGAGGCAAGGATGTTGCTTCGCGCGCCTGGGCGCGCCATTTGTGCTAAGACGCGCGCCAACGCCCGTGCGCACCCAGATTCATGCGATGACACTTACCCGGCTTGCACCCGATCCTGCCGCGCGCCGAGCGGCGGCGGACGTTCTCTTGGAGAAGACGCCGCTCGAGCGTTATGTGCCGCCCGCCAAGCCGTCGCTGGTCGGGCTCTCGCGTCCGGCGCTCGCGCAAGCGCTCGGCTCGATCGGGGTGCCGGAGCGCCAGCTCGACATGCGGGTCTCCCAGATCTGGCATTGGCTCTACGTCCGCGGCGCGCAGCATTTCGAGGCGATGTCCAGCGTCTCGAAGGACCTGCGCGCGATCCTCGCTGCGAATTTCACGCTGGCGCGGCCGCAGATCGCCGCCGAGCAGATCTCGGTCGACGGTACGCGCAAGTGGCTGTTGCGGCTTCCCGGCGAGCACGCGGGCGAAAATCCCCACGAGGTCGAGTGCGTCTACATCCCGGAGGCGGACCGCGGCACCTTGTGCCTATCGACCCAGGTCGGCTGCACGCTGAATTGCTCGTTCTGCCACACCGGAACGCAACGCCTCGTGCGCAATCTCACCGCGGGCGAGATCGTCGGCCAGGTGCTGCTGGCGCGCGACCGGCTCGGCGATTGGCCCGGCGCGAAGATTTCCGAAGGCGCGTCGGTGCCGAGCGACGGCGGCCGGCTCGTTTCCAATGTGGTGATGATGGGAATGGGCGAGCCGCTGTACAATTTCGAGGCGGTGCGCGACGCGCTGCTGATCGTCGCCGACGGCGACGGGATCTCGATCTCCAAGCGCAGGATCACGCTGTCGACCTCCGGCGTGGTGCCGAACATCGCGCGATGCGGCACCGAGATCGGCGTGATGCTCGCGGTCTCGCTGCATGCGGTGCGCGACGAGCTGCGCGACGTGCTGGTGCCGCTCAATCGCAAATATCCGATCCGGGATCTGCTCGCCGCCTGCCGCGCCTATCCGGGCCTGTCGAACGCCAGGCGCATCACGTTCGAATACGTCATGCTCGAGGACGTGAACGATTCGCTTGCCGATGCCAAGGCGCTGGTCCGGCTGCTGGCCGGAATCCCGGCGAAGATCAACCTGATCCCGTTCAACCCGTGGCCCGGCAGCCGCTACAAATGCTCCGACTGGGATCGCATCGAGCGCTTCTCCGAGGTCGTGTTCAATGCCGGCTACGCTTCTCCGGTGCGCACGCCGCGCGGGCGCGACATCCTGGCGGCCTGCGGGCAGCTCAAGAGCGCGACCGAGAAGCTTTCGGCGCGCGAGCGGCTCGCGCTTCGCGCCATGGCGATGACGGACTGACGTGGCGCTGATTGCACGCATGTTCGTGGTCCTGTTCGCGTTCTTTGCCGCGAGCATCGTCGCGGGGCTCGTGCTCACGCTCGGCCTGCTGCCGCCGGAATTCGATGAGCTGGCGCCGATGCCCGGCGCGCATGCCGGGTTCGACCTCGCGGTGGCGTT
>VAZU01000266.1 GCA_005884745.1 Alphaproteobacteria bacterium | reverse complement strand
CGGGAATCGTCTCCAAGATCTCCGGTGGCATGCCCCAGACGCCGGCCGGCAGCGGCAGCATCGTGCCGCCGATGTCCGCCTTGCCTTCGAACAGGATGTCCACGAACGCCTTGCGGTCGAGCGTGAGCGCCATCGCGCGCCGCAGCTCGGCATTGTCGAACGGCGGGACCTCGCGATTGACGATCAGATTGGTGCTGACGTTGGTCGGCGCGAGCTCGCAGACCGCCTGGGGCGCCTGCGATTGCACGTCCTTGAGCAGGGGGACCGACACCTCGCCCGGGAACGTCATGTCGAACTTTCCGGCAATGAATGCCAGGATGGCCGTCGACCGATTGGTGATGATCGTGAACTCGATGCCGTCGAGATAGGGCCGGTCTTTTTTCCAATAGTCGGGATTCCTCGTCAGCTTGATCGACTCGTTGGTTTTGAACTCGACGAACCGGAACGGGCCGGTGCCGATCGGGTGCGTGCGCATCTCGGCCGGCGAGACGTGGCAGGGATAGACCGGCGAATAGCCCGAGGCGAGCAGCGCCGGAAGCGCCGGCTGCGGTCGCTTGAGATGGAAGCTCGCTTCGAAATCGCCGTTGGTCGTGATCTCCTTGACGTTGTCGTACCAGCTCTGCCGTGGGTTCTTGCGGAGCTTGGCACTCGAGAGGCCCCTGAGCATGTCGAAGGTGCATTTCACGTCGTTGGCCGTGAACGGCTTGCCGTCATGCCATTTCACGCCGTCGCGCAGCTTGAAGGTGAGCTCGGTGTGATCCGGGTTCCAGGACCAGCTGGTCGCAAGATCCGGCACGATGGATTGCATGCTGTTCTGCGGCACGTCCTGCTTGTAGAGGACGAGGTTGTTCATCACCGGCATGAACGGCGCTACCGTCGAGAACGTCGCCTCCTCGTGGATCGAGGCGCTCGCCGGACTGTCGCGATGATAGATTTTCCAGATGCCGCCGTGCTTGGGCGCGCCGGCAAAACCGGGCGCAGCGATCAAGGCGGCGAGCAACAACGCGCCTGCCGCCGCCAGCGGGCGAACCAACCGGTCCATGCGCTTTCTCCCTCCGCGCCGGGTGTTCGGCGTCTTTTCTTGTCTGCCGCGGGCCGTTGCCCGGCAGCCATTGCCGGCGAAGCTTCGTGCCTCCGATCGATCCCACGCCACGCTAGCATATTCTGCCGAACGCCGAGAATGGCGCGGCTCCCGGCCGCGGCGGCAGGGGCAAGGGCACCGGCAGAAAACGCGAGCAAACCGCGCGCTTCTCTAGTGCTTCCAGCCCTGCATCGGCCATTCGAGCTTGGCCGCGGCCACCGCTTGGGGCCACACCAGCTGGTACGCCCTGGCCTTGAGCTGAATGAGATAGGTCGAGGCAAGCACGTTCTGCCCCGTCGCGTCGAACTTGACGCCGCGGTAGCCCATCATCAGCTGCTCGGGCTTGAGATCGGTCTCCTGCAGGGCATGCCTGATCTTCTCCGGCTCCGTCGAGCCGGCACGGTTGATCGCTTCCGCGAGCGCCAAGAAGCTCTGCATGTTGCGTGCGCTAGTGTCGTCGAGATCGCGGCCGGTCTTGACCTTGTACATCTCGTTGATCCGATCGGTCGTGCTGCCCGGCTTGCCGACGTCCCAGGCGCTGCGGTTCATCGCGCCCTGCGCGATGTCGGCGATGGCCGTGATGAACGACGGGTCGGAAAATCCGGTATCGTCCCCGATCACCATCGGCGGCAGATAATCGAGGTTCTTCATGGTCTTGATGTAAAGAATGGCATCGGGCGTGTAGCTGATGAAGATCACGACGTCGGGGCGCCTCTCCTTGAGCTGCAGCACCTGGGCGGAGACGTCGGCGGAATTGGCGCCGTAGGGAATGCGCATCGCGACCGGGATATTGGCCTTCCTGGCGGCGGCTTCGATCTCGTCGGCGACGGACGTGCCGTAATCGGTGTTCTCGTTGACGACCGCAATGGCGTCGATCTTCTTGCCCTCCTTTCTCATGTCGTCGAAGAAGCGCATGTAGGTCGCGGCGTAATCGGACGCGATCGGGGTGCCGCGAAAAATCCATTTGAACCCGCGGCCGGTGATGTTGAGCGCCGCCGATTCGCCGACCATGAACGGGATGCCGTAGCGCTCGGCAACCGCGGTCGCGGTCAGGCTGCAGGAGGAATGATAGGCGCCGAACAGGACGTGGACCCTTTCCTCGTTGATGAGCCGGAGCGCCTGCTGCTGTGCAACGGAAGGGTTGCCCTGGTGATCGGCGAAGACGAGCTCGAGCTTGGCGCCTCCCAGACCGGGCAGACCGGCCGTGGCGGCGAGCGGCAGATTGGCCATCTCCGGATGCGAATTGTTGACGATCTCGGCGGCGACCTCGGCCGCGGCCTTCGAGGCCTGTCCGGCGGCGGCCGCGTTTCCGGTGAGCGGCCACAGGATGCCGATTCTGACGGTATCGGCGGCTCCCGCCGGCGGGACCGCGGCGGCGCCGAGCGCCCCGAGGATAGCGGTGACCGCGCCCGCTCGTCGCCAACCCTCCAGCATGGTCTTCTCCCCATCTCCCGGCCGCAGTTCAGGCCGATGTCTTCGTCCCCAGGTCGTCTCTCCCGAGGTAGACGGCGCCTCACAGGTCGGCGTCGAGCGCGGTTGCGCGTCGGCAACGCGAAGCGATAAGCTCGCAAAGCTAGATCACGCCAAGGCGGTGAACAACATGCTTTACGACGTGACGGTTCTCAGCATCCGGCCGGGCGGCACGCCCAAATCCTTGCCCCTGCTCAACGAGTGGATCACCGGCAACAAGGGCCGGGGCGAGCTTCTCGCCTGCTGGTATACGGACATCGGGGCACTCAACCGCGTGCTCTTGATCCGCGGCTATGCGGACGAAACGAGCCTCGGCGCCGACCGCGCCGCGCTTGCGCCTCGTGAGGATCGCTTCGGCGTCGGCGATGCGCTGACCGCAGTCGAGACCGACACCTATGTCTCGTTTCCGTTCATCGAGCCGATCAAGGGAGGCAGCTACGGTCCGGTGTATGAAGTGCGCACCTATCTGTTGAAGCCGGGCGACTGGCGGGGACCATGGAGGCCTGGCGCAAAGCGGCTCCCGAACGCATGAAGCTGTCGCGGGTGACCGCCGCCATGTACTCGATCACGGGACCGACGCCGCGGTTCATGCATATCTGGCCCTATGCGAGCCTCGAGGAGCGCCAGCGCATCCGCAAGGAGGCCGTGGAGAAGAAGATCTGGCCGCCGCCCGGCGGCCCCGACCGGCTGCTCGCGCAGCAAACCGACATCTATCTGCCGGCGCCGTTCTCGCCGCTGAAGTAGGGCACGCCTGCGATGTCATTCCGGGGCGCCGCGAAGCGGCGAGCCCGGAACCCATGAACACCGAGCGAGGTACGTGACGCGCCGTGTTCATGGGTCCCGGGTTCCTCGCTTCGCTCGGCCCCGGGACGACGGTGAGCTCGCCTCACAACCCCAGCAGGTGCGGCAGCCACAGCGAAATCGACGGCAGATAGGTCACCAGCATCAGCACCGCGAACAT
>VAZU01000265.1 GCA_005884745.1 Alphaproteobacteria bacterium | reverse complement strand
TGGGCGAGCGGCGCTGGAATCTCGCTTGCGCCAGCGCGGTGTCCTGCGCCGGCCTCATCCTTGCCGGACTGACGGTCGGGACCTATTGGTCGCTCGCCGGCATGACCATCGCGGCGATCGGGTTCTACGGCAGCAAGGGACCGTTCTGGGCGATGCCGCCGATGTTCGTGACCGGCATGACGGCGGCCGCGACCATCGCCTGGATCAACTCGCTCGGCAATCTGGGCGGCTTCTTCGGCCCATCGATCGTCGGCTGGGTGCGGGAGCTGACCGGCAGTTTCGCCGGCGGGCTCTATGCGCTGGCCGGTTTCGCGCTCATGGCGGCGATCGTCGCGGCGCTGTGGCTACACATCCCGCGCCATGCGGTCGGGCCCGAGGTTGCGGCCGCGCCGGCGGAGTAGCTAATCGATCACCGCCTGCTCCGGCGCCGGCGCTTGCGGCCCCGTCCGCGGCCGGCGCATCAGCAACAGCAGCAGGATGGTCGGCAAGGTGATCATCAGCATGAACTTGAAGTCGTCCGCATAGGCGATGATCTGCGCCTGCCGGGTCACTTCGTTGTTGAGCGCGGTGAGCCCGCGGTGGGTAGCGCTGTTCCAGAACAGATAGGCGCCGCCGGTCTGCAGCATGCGGTTGAACGGCGTGACGTGGGCGGCGATCTCGGCGTGCATGATCTGCGTGTTCTGCGCCAGCAGGAACGAGGTGATGGAGATGCCGATGGCGCTCCCCACGTTTCGCATCAGGCTGAACAGCGCGGTACCTTCGGTCCGAAGCTCGACCGCGAGCGTGGCGAACGCGATCACCTGCAGCGGGATGAACACGAAGCCGAGCCCGAACCCCTGGATGACCGAGGTGACGGTGAGCGACCAGATGCTGATGTCCGGCGTCCATCCGGTCATCTGCCACATCGACCCGGCGATCATCAACAGCCCGATCAGCATCAGCAGCCGCGGATCGACCCGATTGCTCAGCCGTCCGGCGACCATCATGGCGATCATGGTGCCCACCCCGCGCGGGACCATCAGCAGCCCGGCCTCCGCCACCCCGTAGCCGCCGAGGTTCTGCAGCCAGGGTGCCAGCAGCGCCGCGCTCGACAGCAGTACCATGCCGATCGCGAACATCACCAAGAGGCCGGCGACGAAATTGAGGTCGCGGAAGATGCGCGGGGTGATGAAGGGTTTTTTGGCGGTGAAGAGGTGCACGACGAACAGATAGACCCCGAGCCCGGCGAGCACCGCCTCGACGATGGTCTCGGTCGAGCCGAACCAGTCGTTCTGCTCGCCGCGGTCGAGCATCAGCTGCAGCGCGCCGATCCCCAAGCTGAGCACGGCGAAGCCGATCCAGTCGAATCTCAGCTCGGCGTCGCGCCGCGTTTCCTTGAGAAAGAGCCACAGCCCGGCGATCGCCAGCAGCCCGAACGGCAGATTGATGAAGAACACCCAGCGCCAATTGTAGACATCGGTCAGATAGCCGCCGAGCGTCGGACCCAGAATCGGCCCGACCATCACCCCCATGCCCCAGATCGCCATCGCCGAGCCGCGCTGCTCGATCGGGTAGAGGTCGAGCATGGTCGCCTGCGACAGCGGCACCAGCGCCGCCCCGAAGGTGCCCTGCAGGAAGCGGAACACCACCATCTGGGCCAGCGATTCGGCGGAGCCGCACAGCATCGAGGCGATGGTGAAGCCGGCGAGACAGGTCAGGAACAGGTTCTTGCTGCCGCGAACGCGGCGGACTCCCTCTCCCCGGTAGGCCGAGCTGCGCCCGCTTGTCCAAGCGGTCAGTCGCCAACCGCGAGAGCAGATACCCTCCCCCCGCGAAGCGGTGGGGAGGGTGGCGAGGTGCGGAGCACCGAGCCGGGTGGGGGGTCGAGAAGCTCCGAGTGGAAAGCGGCCCCCCACCCCTAACCCCTCCCCGCCGCGCTGATGCGCGGGGGGAGGGGAACCCAGGCGCTTCGACTGTGTGGCCGCGCTCACGAGTTGCGCCGTCCCTCTCCCGATGGGAGAGGGAGCAGGCCGAGCGAGCCTCGGTCGTGGCGATCATCATGAAGCTCAATCTCAGAACAGCTCGGACAGCGAGCGCCGGTGCGCGGTATCGATGTCGACGGTGACGCTCATGCCGGCGCGCAGGATCGGATCGTCCGGCTTGCGGTCGACGCGGACGCGCACCGGGATGCGCTGCACGACCTTGACCCAATTGCCGCTCGCGTTCTGCGGCGGCAGGATCGAGAACTCGGCGCCGCTCGCCGGGCTGATGCTCTCCACCGAGCCCGACCACGTCCGGTTCGGATAGGCATCGACGAAAATTCCGACCGGGTCGCCGGGCTTCACATAGGTCATGTCGGTTTCCTTGATGTGCGCGTCGATCCACACGGTGTCGGTGGAGACGAGACCCACCGCGCCGGTGTTGGTGAGCGCCGCGGTCTGCGAAACCAGGTAGGTCCCGGGCTGCAGCGTGTCGACCTGGGTGACGATGCCGTTGAACGGCGCGCGCACCACGGTGTGGTCGAGCTGGCGCTGCGCCTCGTCGACGTTGGCCTTGGCCTGCTGGTACTGCGGATGCTCGGCGACCGGGATGTCCGGATTGCCGCCCAGTCGCGCGAGCTGCACCTGGGCCTGCTGCCTGAGCGATTCGAGCTTCTTCTGGTCCGCCGCGAGCGTGAACCTCGTCTGGTCGTAGTTGGCCTTGGAGATGCTGTCGCTTTTCACCAGGACGGCGTAGCGGTCGTAGTTCGCCTGATCGAGCTCGACCTGCGCCTGCTGGGCCTTAATGTCCTCGAGCATGCGCTTGTAGTCCTGCTTCATCGCCTCGATGACGAGCGCGGTCTGCTGCAACTGGGCCTTGGCGTTGTCGAGCGCGATCCGGAACTGCCTGGGATCGATCCGGAACAGCACGTCGCCGGCCTTCACGGCCTGGCCTTCGCGGACGTCGACGTCGGTCACGATGCCGGAGACGTCGGTCGAGACCATCAGCTTGGCGGCGCGCACATAGGCATCGTCGGTGGAGACGAAGCGGCCGCCGCGCAGCCAGAACGTCAGCGCCGCCACCAGCACGATGAGGATCCCGCCCACCATGAGCAGCAGCCGCAGGGTGCGCTTGCGGCCGAGCGACCGGGTAATGGCGCGTTCGATCTCGCGGGTCCGCTGCAGCATGGCTCAGCCGTTCCTCGCCCCCGAGGCGCGAACCGCGCCGCTGTCGCGCAGTTCGGCGGCGAGATTGGCCTTCATGCGCAGCAGGCCGTCGGCCATCACCCTGAGCGTGGCCGGGTCGAGCCCCGCGGTCATCAGCGCGTGCAACTCGGCGCGATATTTCTTGATCTCCCGCAGGATGGGCGTGGCCGCCGGCATCAATTGCAGCCGCCAGACCCGGCGGTCCCTCGGATCGGACCGGCGCTCGACGAGGCCGCGCGCCTCCAGCCGATCGACCAGGCGGCCGATGGTGATCGGCTCGACCTCGACGATCGCCGCCAGCTCGTTTTGGGAAAGTCCCGGCTGGCGCTCGAGGTGCGCCAGGATCACCCATTGGGCTCGCGTCATCCCCCGGGTGCGGGCGCGCTGGTCCGCTCGCGTGCGCATCTGCCGGGCGACGTCGTAGAGCAGCACCAGGAGCTCGGGGTCGAAGCCGATCTGCATGGGGAGGGCACCTTAAGCAGTGATAAGATAAGCCAAGTTATTATTTATACAACAGAAATTTCGGGCCGGGGAAGGTAGCCCGGATGCAGCGCCGCGGAGCGGCGCGTAATCCGGGGCGGGCTTCGATCCCGGATTGCGCCGCGCGCCATCCGGGTTACCGACCGGGCCGAGGGCGGGCGTCAGCGGCCATAGCCTTGCGGAACAAAGCCAGGCTGGCGCGCTTGCGCGGGAAGCGACGCTGGCGGATGGTGACGCCCTTCCGACTCGCGGTCGGCTCGCCGCACCCTCATATCGTACGTGGCAGACAACAGACAACAACGCGGGCTTGCGATGCCGACACGGAACAGGCAGATGAACGCTTCGTTTTTCGGGGAGCTGCTGCAGGCGATCTCGGAGCGCGGCCGCGCCTTCATCGAGCGCACGCGCGAGCGGCGTGGGCTGCCGGGGCAGCGCTCCGACAGCCTCGTCGAGCTCTGCGAGGAGCTGCTGTCCGGCCGCGGAGAGGCTTCCGGGGTGGCGCTCGCCCGCGAGATCCTGCTGCGCTACGCCGAGTTGACCACCGGACCGCGGACCGCCTTCTTCGAGGCGCTGGCCACGAAATTCGGAGCCGACCGCGAGCGCATCGCGGCCGCGGTCGCCGCCTGGGAGGCGAGCCCTTCCGAACTGACCGCGGCGGAGCTCCATGTCGCCGCCGAGCCGCGGCGCCAGGAACTGTTCCGCCGGCTCAATCTGGCGCCGGGCGGGACCACGGCGCTGGTGGCCATGCGCGAGCAGCTGATGGACGCGCTCGCGCGCCGCGACGATCTCGCCCCCGTCGACGCCGATTTCGTGCATTTGTTCTCGTCCTGGTTCAACCGCGGCTTCCTGGTGCTGCGCCGCATCGACTGGTCGACCCCGGCGATCGTGCTCGAGAAGCTCATCCGCTACGAGGCGGTTCATGAGATCCGTGACTGGGCGGATCTGCGCCGGCGCATCGATCCGCCGGACCGGCGCTGCTTCGCCTTCTTCCATCCGGCGCTCGTCGATGAGCCGCTGATCTTCGTCGAGGTCGCGCTCTCGGGCCGGATCCCCGACGCGATCGCGCCGATCCTCGCCGACGGGCGCGAGATCCTGACGCCCGACCGGGCGACCACCGCGACGTTCTATTCCATCTCCAATTGCCAGCGCGGGCTGAGCGGGGTCACGTTCGGCAGTTTTCTGATCAAGCAGGTGGCGGAGGAGATCTCGCGGGAGCTGCCGCGGCTGGCGACCTTCGTGACGCTATCGCCGGTGCCGGGCTTTGCGGCCTGGCTCGCCGGCGAGCGCGCGAGCGAGCATTCGGCCGCCGTCGCCGCCGAGGACCGCGCCAAGCTCGCTTTGCTCGACCGGCCGGACTGGTGGCAGGAACCGGAAACCGCGGAGGCGCTGCGCGAACCGGTGCTGCGCGCCGCGGCCGCGTATTTCCTCGGCGCGCGCACGCCGCGCGGCGTGCCGCTCGATCCGGTCGCCCGGTTCCATCTCGGCAACGGGGCGCGGCTCGAGCAGATCGACTGGCTCGCCGACACCTCGCCCAAGGGCTTGCGCCAGTCGCACGGCCTGATGGTGAACTACCTCTACGATCTCGAAGAGATCGAGCGCAATCACGAGGCCTATGCCGAGAGCCGAACGGTGGTGGCTTCGAGCGCGGTTTGCCGCTCTCTCTTGTCCTTGCATGATGCGGAATCCGACTGGTTCGTTGCTGAGCATCACGCGCGCTTCACCCTGCCCTGGAGGGGGAGGGTCGGCAGCGAGCCAAAGGCGAGCTGACGGGGTGGGGTGATGAAGCTTCACCCCCTCCCGGCTCGCGTCTTACGACGTTCCATAGCCGATGCTCCGCATCGGCGTTGTTCAAACGGCGGCCGAAGGCCGCGTATGCCTCCCCCCTCCAGGGGGAGGTGGGAGATTGCCGCGCGCTCAATACGCACTGATCCATCGTGTTCCGCATGATTTCTCGCAAGCACAGGCCATGAGTGGCAATCTGTTCGATCTCATCCGGTCGCGCGTGCCCTCGCCGGACAAAGTCCTGCTGGAGCTCGCCGACGGCCGGCAGCTGAGCTATTCCGACGCGCTCGCCTGGTCGGGCCGGCTCGCCAACATCCTGGTCCTGCGCGGGGTCGAGCCCGGCGACCGCGTCGCCGCCCAGGTCGAGAAATCGCCGGAAGCGCTGATCCTGTATCTCGCGGTGCTGCGCGCGGGCGCCGTCTACCTGCCGCTCAACACCGCCTACACGCTCGCCGAGCTCGAATATTTCCTGTCCGACGCCGAGCCCAAGGTGGTGGTCTGCGATCCGAACAAGGCGCAGAAATGCGGCGTTGCCGCGGTCGAGACGCTCGATGCCGCCGGACGCGGCTCGCTCGGCGCGGCGGCGGCCGGGGCGCCTGCGGATTTCGCCGACGTGCCGCGCAAGCAAACCGATCTCGCGGCGATCCTCTACACTTCCGGCACCACCGGCCGCTCCAAGGGCGCGATGATGACCCATCGCAACCTTGCCTCCAATGCGGCGACGCTGGCGCGAGCCTGGCATTTCAGCGGGCGCGACGTGCTGCTGCACGCGCTGCCGATGTACCACACCCACGGGCTGTTCCTGGCCACCAACGTCACCATGATCGCCGGCGGCTCGATGCTGTTCCTGCCGCGGTTCGACGCCGGCGAGGTGCTCCGCCTGTTGCCCAGGGCGACCGCCATGATGGGCGTGCCGACCTTCTACGTGCGGCTGCTGCAGCATCCCGATCTCGACCGCGCGCGCTGCGCCCACATGCGGCTGTTCATCTCCGGCTCCGCGCCGCTGTTGGCCGAGACCCAGCGCGAGTTTCTGGCGCGCACCGGCCACGCCATTCTCGAGCGCTACGGCATGACCGAGACCGGGATGAACACCTCGAACCCTTATGACGGCGAGCGGATCGCCGGCAGCGTGGGTTTCCCGCTGTCCGGCGTCGAGCTGCGCATCGCCGATCCGGCGACCGGCAAGGTGCTGCCGCCGGGCGAGGTCGGCGTGATCGAGATCCGCGGGCCCAACGTGTTCGCCGGCTACTGGCGCATGCCGGAAAAGACCGCGGCCGAGTTCCGCGACGGCTTCTTCGTCAGCGGCGATCTCGGCAAGATCGACGCGCGCGGCTACGTGCA
>VAZU01000043.1 GCA_005884745.1 Alphaproteobacteria bacterium | reverse complement strand
CTTCGGCTCGACGTGCCGGCGAGCGCCGCGATGGGCACCCAGACGCTCACCGTGAATGCGGAAGGGCAGGGGACGAAAATCAGCCTGCCGGTCGCGGTGACGCTCGCCAAGGACCTGCCCGCCAAGCTGTCGCTCGATCCGAAGCTCCCCTCCTTGCGGGGTAGCGCAAAAACCAGCTTCGAGTATCAGGTCACGATCAAGAACGACAGCGGCAAGAACCTGCTGGTGAGCTTGGCCGCGCAGGGGCCGCCGAATTTCGACACCTCCTTCACGGAAGCCTACGGCTCCCAGGAGCTCAGCTCGATCCCGGTCGAAGCCGGGCAATCCAAGGACGTGAAACTGAAGGTGCGGCCGCCGAGCACGGTGGGGGCGGGGCGCTATCCGGTCACCATGCGCGTATCGGCCGAGGACGCCACGGCGCAGACCCAGGTCGAGCTCGACATCACCGGCCAGCCGCGGCTCTCGCTCTCGGGTCGCGAGGGCCGGATGAGTGCGGAGGCGACCGCCGGCAAGGAGACGTCGATCCCGGTGGTGGTCACCAACACCGGCACCGCGCCGGCCGAGGAGGTCGAGCTTTCCGGCTCCGGGCCGAGCGGGTGGAAGATCAGCTTCGAGCCAAAAACGATCGACCGGCTGGCGCCGGAACAGAACCGCGAGGTGCAGGCGCTGGTGACGCCGACCGAGAAGGCGATCGCCGGCGATTACGTCGCCAGCTTGCGCGCCTCCTCGCGCGGCGAGAACACCTCGGGCCAGTTCCGGATCACGGTCGCGACCTCGACGGTGTGGGGCGCCGCGGGAGTGGGCATCATTGCCATCGCGCTCCTGGTCCTGGTCGGCGCGGTGGCAAGGTTCGGCCGGCGATGAGCGATTTCGTCATCGAAGCCGAGGGGCTCACCAAGCGTTACAACGGCGCCGCCGCCGTCGACCACGTGAGCTTTCAGGTTTCGCGCGGCGAGATTTTCGGGCTGCTCGGCCCCAACGGCGCCGGCAAGACCACCACCATCCTGATGCTGCTCGGGCTGACCGACCTCACCGAAGGCGAGGCGCGGGTGCTGGGGCACGATCCCGAGCGCGAGCCGCTCGCGGTCAAGCGGCGGGTCGGATATCTGCCGGACTCCGTCGGCTTCTACGATCACATGACGGCGGCCGAGAACCTTCGCTACACCGCGCGGCTGATGGGCATGCGCGAGGCCGAGCGCGAGGACCGGATGGCGGCGGCGCTGCGGCGGGTCGAACTCACCGAAGTCGCGGATAACCGCGTCGCCACCTTCTCGCGCGGCATGCGCCAGCGCCTCGGGCTCGCCGAGATCCTGATGAAGGAACCCGCGGTCGCGATTCTGGACGAGCCCACCTCCGGACTCGACCCGCAGGCGACCTTGGAGCTGCTCGACATGATCCGGGCGCTCAAGCGCGAGGGCGTGTCGGTGCTGCTGTCCTCGCATCTGCTCGACCGGGTGCAGAGCGTGTGCGACCGCGTGGCGCTGTTCCAGGCCGGAAAGATCGTGCTGATCGGCACCGTCGCCGAGCTCGGCCGCCAGGTGCTGGGCGGCGGTTTCGCGGTCGAGGTCGAGGCGCAGGGCTCCGGGCTCGCCGAGCGGCTCAGCGCGGTGCCCGGGGTGACTGCGGTCGAGCAGAGAGGGCCCGACCGGGTGCGGCTGCTGGCCGACCGCGACGTGCGGCCGGACGCGGCAGCCGCGGTCGTCGCCGCCGGCGGGAAATTATTCCGGCTCTCGGTCGAGGAGCCGAGCCTCGAGATGATCTACACCCGGTATTTCCAGGAGCACGGAGCCCAGCATGCGGCGTGAAGGCTCGCCCTGGCACGGCATGGGGGTCGTGTTCCTCAAGGAATTGTCCGATCACCTCACCAGCGTGCGCATGCGGGTGCTCGAATGGCTGGTGGTGCTCACCGGCATCGCCGCCATCTACTCGGCCATCACCCAGATCCGCGAAGTGACCGCCGAGGATCCGTTCCTGTTCCTGCGGCTGTTCACCCGGGCGGGAGGCCAGCTGCCGCTGTCGTTCGTTTCGCTGTTGTCGTTCCTGGTGCCGCTGGTCGCGATCGGGCTCGGCTTCGATCTCGTCAACAGCGAGCACAACCAGCGCACGCTGAGCCGCATCCTGGCGCAGCCGATCTACCGCGACGCGCTGCTGTTCGGCAAGTTCCTGGCCGGGCTCGCCACCATCGGCATCGGCATGGTGGCGTTGTGGCTGCTGGTGATCGGGCTCGGTCTGCTGCTGCTCGGGCTGCCGCCGAGCGCGGAGGAGATGGCGCGCGCGTTCATCATGCTGGGCGTGACAATCATCTATGCCGGGGTGTGGCTCGCGCTTGCGATGCTGTTCTCGATCGTGTTCCGCTCGCCGGCGACCGCCGCCCTGGTGGCGCTCGGGATCTGGCTTTTTCTCACGATCCTGTGGCCGCTGCTGTCCCCGGCCGTGGCCGCGGCGTTTGCGCCGGGCCCGATCACCTCGGCCGGCGAGCTGCTGGGCCAATTGAGCACCCAGCAGGCGTTCGCCCGCGTGTCCCCCGGCGCGCTCTACGGCGAGATCGTCGCGGTGGTGCTCGATCCCTCCGTGCGCTCGACCCAGCAGCCGCTGCTGGCGTCGATGGGGCTGACGCTACTCGAGCGCGGCGCCATCCCGGGCGCGCCGCTGCCGCTGTTGCAAAGCGTGCTCGTGGTGTGGGCGCAGATCGTCAGCCTCGTGGCCGCGACCATCCTGCTGTTCGTGGCCGGCTACGTGGTGTTCCAGCGCCAGGAAGTGCGCGCGTAGCTGAAGGCCGATGTTGTCCAGGGCGCGAGCTTACAAGCGCCTTTGACGACCGGCCGTGTCTAGCCCGCCAGACGATCAAGATCGCCCGGGACGCCGAACACGGCTCTCGGCTTGTCCGATTTGACGGCTTCAATTCCTCGCTCGGACCGTGCTACGATTTCGGTACGGGAGGAATTGTCCATGCGAATTTTGGCCGGGATCGGTGCCCTTGCGATCATCATCGCCGTCGGCGCCGCGGTTTTCTTCTTCGGCGGCTATTTCAACGTGGCCGCGAGCGAGCCCGATCCGGGCATCGTGAAATGGGCGCTGACCAAGGTCCGCGCAGCGTCGATCGACCATCATGCCCGTCTCGCCGCTCCCGGCAATCTCGACGATCCCGAAATCGTGCGCGCCGGCGCGCGGGCATTCTCGGAGCGCGGCTGCACGAATTGCCATGGCGCGCCCGGCGTGAACTGGCAGAAGTTTTCCGAGGGCTTGAATCCCGATCCGCCCGACCTGAAGGACATCGTCCACGAACGCCAACCAGCCCAGCTGTTCTGGGTGGTCAAGAACGGCATCAAGATGACCGCAATGCCGAGCTTTGGCGCGATCGGGACGGACGACAAGGAAATCTGGTCCATCGTGGCGTTTATCCGAAAGCTGCCAAACGTGTCGGAGGCCGACTTCAAGGCGTGGACCGCGAAGCCATAGAGAACATGTGCGCCCAGGCTTGCCCGCCCGGCGCAGGCACCCGCCAGGCGGTCGGTCCGGTCGTCCCGGCATAGGAAACTCTCGAGCGCAGCGCGGGATCGAAATGCGGCAGCCGGCAGCCTTAGCAGATTCCATTGATATGACTGCCGAGCTTTCGGCGTCGAGGGCCGCGTACGACGGGTTACATGCCGACGCGGCCGTTGCCTCGGACATTCTCCTGCTGCGTAGCCTCGTCATCGGCGCCGGCTTGTGCTGGGCGATCGTGTTCGTGGTCGCCGGACTCGGCTACGGACTGCAGCTGTTCGGCGACGGTTCGATCTTCTCCTATGCGGTCGCCGTCGAGGAGGCGTGGAGGTTTCACTGGCACAACATTCCGGGTCGCCTGTTCGTCTATCTATTCTGCTACGTGCCCGCTGAGGCCTACGTGCATCTCGCGCGGGATCCGCAGGGCGGAATTGCCGTCTACGGCATTCTGTTTTTTGGGGCGCAGCTGATCGGCCTCGCGGCGACATGGGCGGCGGACCGCTCCAGAGGCCGTATCATCTTCGCTTACGCATGCGGCTCGACCGCCTGCCTCTGCCCGTTCGTTTTCGGCTTCCCGACCGAGATGTGGATGGCGCATGCCCTGTTCTGGCCCACGCTCGCTCTATGCCATTGCACGCCCCGGGGCATCGGTGGTTCCGCGCTGGTTTTCCTCGCGCTGCTCGCGCTCGCCTTCACGCACGAAGGCGCGCTGGTTCTCGCCGTCGCGATCCTGCTTACGCTCGCTCTGCGCGGGGTGCGGGATCCCGCGCTGCTCAGAGCGGCGGCAGGCTTTTCCGGCGTGGTGCTGGTCTGGGCAGCCGTGAAGGCAGAGCTTCCGCCGGATGATTACATCGTCGATGTCATGCATCGGGCCGCGCTTAATTTCATCGACGTCAGGAATCTCGCGGCAAGCGACCGGTTCCTGTTGATGGCCGGCGCTGTCGCCGGGTACGCCATCGCCGTCGCGATCCTCCGCTTGCTCGCCGTCGCACGGCCCCGTGCATATGCGGCAGTAGTCGTCCTTGCGGCGCTGATCGCCTACTGGCTGGGGTTCGATCATGCCCTCCATGCCGACAACAGGTACTACCTGCGCACGATACTCCTGATGGCGCTACCGGTGCTCGGCGGGCTCGCGGCCGCGTATGGGCTCCGCGCCGATGGCCGGCTGAAGCTTGCGGTTCCCCTCCTGCCGCAGCTGATGACCGCTCTCGCCGGGCGGCCGATGATTCAAGCAACCGCAGGCGCCGTCGGACTCGTGATGCTGGTGCATGCGGTCGAGACCGCGAAATTTGTCGGCGCGTGGACCGACTACAAGGCCGCGGTGCGCTCGCTGGCAAATGGCACGGCCGCCGATCCGGGCCTGGGCGATCCCTTGTTCGTATCATCCGCTCGGATCGACGCTGAACTCAATCGGCTGTCGTGGTCGTCAACGGTGCATTTCCTGTCCGTGCTCCTGGCACCGGGCTTCGCACCGGCGCGGCTCGTGGTGGATCCACGGCAGGGTTATTTCTGGCTATCCTGCGAAACGGCGATGCAGGACGAAGGCGCCTACCGGGCCGTCCCGGTGGAAAGCCGGCGGCTTGTGCGCGTGCAGGCATGCTTGCACCGATTTACGCGAGGAGTTTGCCGCAAATCAACCGTGTGCAGTCCCCCGGCAACATCCGATCCATAGAAGGGCAGACCTGCGCTCGAGCGGGCCCGCCGGGCCTGTTTCTCAATCAGCTTCGAGTCAATATGCGATTTCCGACGGGTCTTTGCCGCGCGTCAGCAAAGCACGCGTTTCCGGAAATCGAGGCAGCGGCCGACATAGGGTCGGAGACAATGCCCGCTTGTGCGGCAGACGCGCGAATCGCGCGGGGGCGGATGGCGAAGCGCTAACGATCGCCGGACGCTCGAGCCAACTCCTCGAGCAGCGATCGCAGCTTGTCCAGTTCCGCTCCGAACCCTCCCCAGTCCCCAGTCTTCAACTGCTCCATGGCTCGGTTGTAGCGGCTGAGAGGGGGGTGCCGGAGCGGCCGCAGCGGGTTCCTTGAAGAGGGTCGCCAGCGCTTCAACGAGCGTCTCCTCCATCACCACCCGCTCGCCATACGCGACGATCACCCGCTTGAGCTCCGGCAGTTGTCCGCTCTCGGCGCGCAGATAGAGCGGCGACACGTACAGAATCGAATTCTCGATGGGGATCACGATCAGGTGCCCTCGGATGACCCTCGAGCCCAACTGATTCCACAGCGTGAGCTGCCGGGAGATCTCCGTATTCTGATTGATCTGGGCCTCGATCTGAAACGGGCCGAAGACGAGCTCGTCCTTGGGAAACTCGTAGACGATCAGCTTGCCGTAGTCCGGCGGGTCACAGCGGGCCGCGAGCCATGCGATCATGTTCTGCCGCTGCGTGGGCACCATCGGCAGCATCAGGAAAAACTCCGCCTGCGGCTCGCCGGGCAAGCGCATGATGAGGTAGTAGGGGACCATCGTGACAGCCTCCCCGCCGGGCTGGCGGGGAAACTGCCAAAGATCTTCGCGGTTGTAGAAAACCTCGGGGCTGTCCATGTGGTACGCGCGGAACACCTGGGCCTGGATGAGGAAGAGGTCCTCCGGGTAGCGAATATGTTTTTGCAGTTCCTGCGGCATGGCGGCCAAAGGTCTGAGGAGTCCCGGGAAGATGCGTTGGTAGGTCGCGGCGATCGGGTCCGAGGGATCCGCGAGGTAGAAGTCGACCTTGCCGTTATAGGCATCGACCACGACCTTGACCGAATTGCGGATATAATTGAGTTCCCGATTCGGAACTGGCTGAGCGTAAGGGAAATAATCGCTCGTCGTATAGGCGTCTTGCATCCAGAACAGCCGCCCTTCGCTGATGACGACGTAGGGATCGTGGTCGAGGCGAAGGAAAGGAGCAATCGTCCGTATCCGGTCCTGGACGGTACGGCGGAACATGATCCGACTGTCGCCGGTAATGTAGCGGCTGATCAGGATGTTCAGGTCCTGGAAATACCACGCGAACAGCACTCTTCGGGCGATCCCGCCCACGGCGACCCCACCCGTGCCCTCGTAGGTTCCATAGACGTTGTCTTTTCCGTTCGGATAGTCGAATTCCGGGGTGCTGCCCTTGACGATGACGTAGGCATCGGTCTCCTCCCCATAGTAGATGCGGGGCTGTTGGATCGCAGGGCCCCCCGTTGCGACCGGAGGGATGTTCTGCAGATAGAAGATCGGCAGCCCTTCGGCGCTCTTGCGCGTGACCGGGCTCATGATCGCGCCATTGCCGTGGGTGAAGAGCACATGACGGTTGACCCACGTCTGGGCGTTGGCGGGCAGCAGCGCCGACTTGAGCTCGCGGGCCGACAGCATCACCGCCTGATAGGTGCCATTTAGCCAGTAGCGATCCACGTCCACATCGTGGAACTTGTAGTACGTGCGGATCTCCTGCATTTGCGCGTAGGTGTCCATCAACGGCTGCCAGTCCCACAGCCGGATGTTGTCGACGGTCGCTTGATTGGCGGCGAGCGTCTTGAAGCTGAGGCTCTGTTCCACCGGAAACGATTTGACCGCGATCTGATGGAGATTATACGCCTGCTGGGTGAGCGCGATGTTGCGACGGATATAGGGTGTTTCCAGCTCCAGCTCGTTCGGTTTCACGAATACACGCTCAAACACCGCGGGGAGCAGTTCGGCCAGCACGAAGGAAGTGCCGAAAACCAGCGCCACCGCCGCGGCGGGGAGCTTGTAAGTGCGTAGCCGCAGGTTTGCCCAAGACGCGAAGGCCGCCACCACCGCGAGCCCGATCAGCAACCAAAGGACGGGAAGTCCGATATTGAGATCGGTATAACCTGCGCCTACCACTACCCCATTGTCGCCGTACAGCAGCAGAAAGCGGTCCAGAGCATAGGACCAGGCCTTCACCGCGAAGAACAGACCTAACAGGGCGGAGCCGTGGGCGATGGCCGCCGGGGACACCGAAGGCGGCTGGCGGTCGAATTCGACGTCGCCGTGGACCCAATACACGCCTCCGGCGAAGCAAGCGCCCACGACCAGGATCAGCAGCATCCAATTCTTGAGGGCGACATAGGCGGGAAGCGAGAAGAGGTAGAAGCCGATGTCCTTGCCGTATACGGGATCGTCCTGTCCGTACGGCACGTGGTAGAGGAACCGCAGGAATACGTCCCAATTGCTCATCTGCGCTGCGGCAATCAGGATCCCGAGGATGCCGGCGACCCCGGCGACGAGCTGAGGCCACGCTACATGCCGGGGCATCAGCTTGAGCAGCTCGGCCAATGTGTGTCCCCTGACGGATTGCCAGTCGAAGGGTAGGGGATGCGCATGCTTGCTGCGGCCGGAAAACCGGGACGCCAGCAACCCGTTCAGCCACAGGAAAGCGCCGGAGCACACGAAGACGGCAAAGAAGATGACGGTCTTGGTGCTGAGAATCGTCCAAAACACGCTCAGATACCCGACCGCCGAAAACCAGGCCCAATCGACCAGGAAATCACCGGCGAGTCCCAGCAGGATCAGGCCGGAAACCAAGACGATGGCAGCGATGATGACCGCCACCACGATGGTCTTCAATGGCATGCCCGCCTCCGACCGGCCGCGCGTGACGATCGCAACTTCGGCCGCTGCCGATCCGCGTGAAGCAGGTGTATCGGCAGCAGACTGGGATCCGGCCCGGTTGATATTAGCTCGATCTGGCGTTTTTTAGAACACGCGTCGGCAAGGTCGGCTCGGGATCATCCTGAGACCCTCCGACCACGTCGGCGGCCCAGCCCGCTCTGCCTCAACTGCGGAAGAAGCCGCAAGCTGCCGGCACCGCTGCGAAGTGCCAGTAGCGGGGCTACAGGTGGACGATTCTGAATCTTTGCATCGAGGCGCCAAATTCTCGCGTGCGCTCACTTCGAGGCGGCCGCCTTTCTTATGATGATCTCCTCGTCGGGTTTTGCCACGGGGATAACCATCGGCGCCGGCTTCTCCTTGAAGCATGTACGATATCCCGATCCTGTCGATGTTGGATTTTTTGCCGGCCATATTTGCCGAGGCGCGAAGACGTGACGCGGCCGCGCCGATCGATCGTCCGATCCCAGCCCGGTTTTGCTGCACGATATTCAGCGTATATGCGCCTGTTGACATCGACGCACATACGCGTATATGCACTCTTGTCGAGGAGGATTCCAGCGATGCCTTTCGAAACTCGGTTGACGGCGCAAGACTGCAATTGCCTGGCGGTCCGCCAGGCGGCGCGCCGCGTCACCCAATTCTATGACCGGTTGCTGGCGCCGGCCGGGCTGCGTACGACCCAGTTCTCGATTCTTGCGCGGCTGGGACGGAAAGGTCCGATGCCGATCAATGCGCTCGCCGCCGACATGGTCATGGACCGCACCACGCTCGGACGGAACATCCTGCCGCTGGAGCGCGACGGGTTGATCGGGATCAAGCCGGGCGCCGCCGACCGCCGCAGCAAGGAAATCCGCCTGACCAAAGCCGGCCAAAAGCGGCTCCGGGTAGCGTTCAAAGGATGGACGGAAGCGCAAGCCCAGTTCGAATCCGCTTTCGGCAGCGCCCGCGCGTCGGACTTGCGCGCGCTGCTGCGCGCGGTGGTGGCCATTGATCCCGCCCGCGCGGAAGCCGCCGTTACCCGATCATCAGACGGATAGGAAAGCCATTGCCCTGTTTGAGAAGGCCCCATGTCTGCCTGGTCGCACTTCTCGGGTCGGACCAACGCTGCATCGAAGCACCGCGGCTCCGAAAGGATTGCCATGTCACGTCAACGTAACTTCTGGATTCCCGTGATTTGCGGGGGCATGATTCTGACCATCGGAATTGGCGCGCGCCAGAGCTTCGGGATTTTTCAGAAGCCGATCGCCGCGGATCTCAATGTCGGCCGCGAGTTGTGGTCATTCGGCACCGCGCTTGCCATGTTGCTGATGGGTGTGTTCTCGCCGTTCGTGGGCAACCTGGCCGATCGTTTCGGCACCGCGCGCACGGTTGCGGCCGGCGGCATGCTCTACGTGGCCGGGATGCTGATGATTGCGCTGGCGACCGAGGGCATGATGCTGACCCTCGGCAACGTGCTCTCCGGCATCGGCATGGCGGCCGCGGGGTTCGGCCCGATCTTCGGAGCGATCGCGCGGCAAACGCCGGTCGACAAGCGATCGGTCGCGCTGGGCGTCGCGACGGCGGGCGGCTCGTTCGGCCAGTTCGCCATCGTGCCGCTCGCTTCGATCCTCCAGAGCCGCTTCGACAATTGGCATACGACGATGTTCGTGCTGACCGCGCTTTCGGCATTGATGGTGCTTCTGGCGTTCGGCTTGCGCGAAAATCGTGCGGCAGGTTTCGGCCCTCTCGGTGCGGCGCGCACGCAAAGCACCCAGAATGCGCTCCAGGAGGCGTTTCGCACCCAGGGGTTCTGGCTGCTCACCATCGGCTTCTTCGTATGCGGCTTCCACGTGTCGTTCATCGGCTTGCACCTTCCCTCCTATATCTCCGACAATGCCATCGGCATGGCCTTCTTCGGACGTCCGATATCCGCGATCGAACTCGGCGGATGGGCGATCGGCCTTGTCGGGCTCTTCAACATCGCCGGATCGCTGCTGTGGGGATGGCTCGGCGGGCACCATCTGCGCAAAGACATGCTGGCGCTGCTCTATGCATTGCGCGCCCTGGCGTTCGTGGTGTTTCTTGCGCTGCCGCTGTCCTGGGTGTCCGTGCTGCTGTTTGCGGCGTCGCTCGGGTTCCTGTGGCTGGGCACGGTTCCCCTGACCAGCGGGTTGGTCGGCTATATGTTCGGGCCGGCACACATGTCGATGCTGTGGGGTGTGGTTTTTTTCAGCCACCAACTGGGGAGTTTCCTGGGCGGCTGGGGGGCCGGGCGCCTCTACGATATTCAGGGCAACTACAATTCGATGTGGTGGATATCGGTCGGGCTCGGGGTGTTTGCGGCGCTGATTCACTGGCGTATTCGCGAACAGCCGGTTGAGCGGCTCGCATTGGGAGTAGCGCCGTCATGAATGGCGGCAGCACGGACCGTACCGATGGTCCGGCGGCGCCGGATGCAGGCGATCCCGCACGGGTGCCTCTAGCGGAGCGATTGCCGCGCAACCGGCCCCGTTGGCTGCTCTGGGCGGGGGGTGCATTGGCTCTCGCGATATGTCTCGCGATCTTGCTGATGTGGGGAATTCTCGGTCCTGCGTATATTTTTGATCTAATTGCCGCGTACTGCGCCTAGAGCGGAATGACTTTCAGCAGGCCGTGGCATGGCGACGGGTCGCACGCGTGGACGATCGCTGCCTCGGGATTCGCGCGCTCGCCCCATCCTCCTGCCGGCATCAGCCTGTGGATTGTTGTGCATGGCGCGGAATCGGATTGACGCGAAACGGGGCCGCGCTACACTTGATCCTGCACGGGCGACCACGTGGCGAAGAGTGGGGTGTGAGGACGCAATCCCCACCGCGCAGCCTTATAGTCGCACCTCGGAGTGGCGCCCGTGCGCCTTTCAGCTTTCCCGGCCGCCGCGTGCGGCCGTTTTCGTTTCGGCGAAACCGCAACCCACCGCCCGGCGGCGTGACTGGGAATTGTCGGGACTGGACAAAATGGCCATTGAATGGCTATATTGCTGGGCATGGGCACCCATAGCGTGGCCGAGGCCAAGAACCGATTGCCGGAGTTGATTGACCGCGCGCTTGAAGGCGAGGACGTGGTGATCACGCGCCACGGCAGGCCCGTTGTGGAGCTGAAGCCTATTCCGGAAGCTGCGCGGTGTGTGTCGCCAGAAGATCTGGATTGGCTGGCCGCGCGCCGGATCGGCAGGCTATCGCCAGCGGAAAACGCAGGAAGCCTGGTGAGCAGGATGAGGGATGAGGAAGAGCGTTGAGTCTCTACCTCGACGCCAGCGTTCTCGTTGCCCTATTCACAGACGATCCATTCACCCGTCGAGCTGACAGTTTCTTGCGCGAGAATGCGTCGGTTTTGATGGTCAGCGATTTCGCGGCTGCCGAATTCGCCTCAGCTCTTGGCCGTCAGGTGCGGACGAAGGAAATTGCGCAACGACAGGCAAGGATTGCGCTCGCTACATTCGACTCGTGGACGGCGCGGATCGCGCGGCGCGTCGAGATCGGGCCAGCGGACGTAAAGGCGGCCGAAGCCTTCCTGCGTCGCCTCGATCTCAAGCTGCGGACGCCGGATGCGATCAATATCGCGATTGCACAACGCATCGGGGCCGCTCTCTTCACGTTCGACGCGGCCATGATCAAGAGCGCGCGCGCGCTCGCAACCCCAGTGGCTGGAATATGAGCTTTCTCTGTGTTCGGATAGGGCGGTACACGCCGCGATGATGCGCGCCCGTTCTTCCGCCCAATCGCGCGCCATAGTGCCAGCCGAATGACCTCAGGAGGCCTGCTTGGCCCGGATCGCTTCCTTGATCGACACGGCCGCAGAGGATTTCCGCGCCAATGCCGCGCAGATGCGCGCGCTCGCGCTCGCGCTCGAAGCGCGACGCGCCGAAGCGGCCGAGGGGGGTCCCAAGCCCGCCCGCGAGCGCCATCTCGAGCGCGGCAAGCTGTTGCCGCGCGACCGCGTCATGCACCTGATCGACCCGGGCTCGCCGTTCCTGGAGCTCTCGCCGCTCGCCGCCAACGGCATGTACGAGGATGCGATCCACGCCGCCGGCGTGATCACCGGGATCGGCCGCATCGAGGGACGCGAATGCGTCATCGTGTGCAACGATTCCACCATCAAGGGCGGCACCTATTACCCGATGACGGTGAAAAAGCACCTGCGCGCCCAGGAGATCGCCCGGGAGAACCGGCTGCCCTGCATCTATCTGGTGGATTCCGGCGGCGCCAACCTGCCGCACTGGACCGAAGTGTTTCCCGACCGCGAGCATTTCGGCCGCATTTTTTACAACCAGGCCACGCTCTCCGCGCTGGGCATCCCGCAGATCGCGGTGGTGATGGGCTCGTGCACGGCGGGCGGCGCTTATGTGCCGGCGATGTCGGACGAGACCATCATCGTGCGCAAGCAGGGCACGATCTTCCTCGGCGGTCCCCCGCTGGTGAAAGCCGCCACCGGCGAGGTCGTCTCGGCGGAGGATCTCGGCGGCGCCGACGTGCATGCCCGGCATTCCGGGGTGGCCGATCATTATGCGGCCGACGACCGCCACGCGCTCGCCATCTGCCGCCGCATCGTCGGCAATCTCAACACCAGGAAACGCATCGACCTTGCGCTCGCCGAGCCGCGCGAGCCCGCCTACGACATAGCCGAGCTCGACGGCATCGTGCCGGTCGACCTCAAGAAGCAATACGACGTCCGCGAGGTGATCGCGCGCCTGGTCGATGCTTCCGAGTTCGACGAGTTCAAGAAGCTCTACGGCACGACGCTCGTCACCGGCTTTGCGCATCTGTGCGGCATGCCGGTCGGGATCCTGGCCAATCAGGGCATCCTCTATTCGGAAAGCGCGCTCAAAGCCGCGCATTTCATCGAGCTCGCCTGCCAGCGAAAAATCCCGCTGCTGTTCGTGCAGAACATCGCGGGGTTCATGGTCGGCCGCGATTACGAGGCGGGCGGCATCGCCAAGGACGGCGCCAAGATGGTGACGGCGGTCGCCTGCGCGCAGGTGCCGAAGCTCACGTTGATCATCGGCGGCTCCTACGGCGCCGGCAATTACGGCATGTGCGGGCGGGCCTACTCGCCGCGCTTTCTGTTCATCTGGCCCAATGCGAGAATTTCGGTCATGGGCGGGGAGCAGGCCGCCTCGGTGCTCGCCACGGTACGCCGCGACAACATCGAGGCCAAGGGCGACACGTGGAGCGCCGAGGAGGAGGAAAAATTCAAGCAGCCGATACGCGACAATTACGAGCGCGAGGGAAATCCCTATTACGCGACCGCCCGGCTGTGGGACGACGGCATCATCACGCCGCAGGAAACCCGGCGCGTGCTCGCTCTCGCGCTCTCGGCCGCGCTCAACGCGCCGATCGAAGCGACGCGGTTCGGGGTGTTTCGGATGTAGAGCTTGGTCGTAGGGTGGGTTGAGCGGAGCGAAACCCACCACGCCGAGCCAGCGGTTGGAACGGTGAGTTTCGCGCCCGCGGCGCTCGACCCGCCCCGCACTCGAAAAGGCGCGGTTCGCAGTCGAGGAGGAACCTTGATGCCTGGTCGCAATAGCTCCCTCGCTTGCTTCGTTGCTGCGCTGAGCGCCATCGCCGGCTGTGGGGCTGCCGCCGCCCAAGGCGCCTCACCGCCGCCGGCGGTCGCGGTGACGCCTGCGGCCAGCCGCCAAGTGACGGAGACCGGCGATTTCATCGGCCGCGTGACCGCGATCGACAAGGTCGACATTGTCGCGCGGGTGCCCGGGTTCATCCAGGACCGGCATTTCACCGAAGGGCAGCAGGTCAAGACCGGCGACCTCCTGTTCCGCATCGAGCAGGCGACCTACATCGCCGCGGTCGACCAGCAGCGCGCCAATCTCGCCAAGGCCAAGGCCGCGGAGGTCAACACGGCGCTGCAGCTGGAGCGCGGCAAGGAGCTGGTGCGCAACCATAACATTGCGCAAGCCACGGTCGACCAGCGCGCGGCCGATGAGGCGGCAGCGCAGGCCAATGTGTTGCAGGCGGAGGCGACGCTCCAGCAGGCGGAGATCAATCTCGGCTACACGGAGATCCGCTCGCCGATCGATGGACGGATCGGATTTGCGAATTTCACCGTGGGCAATCTGGTCGACTCCTCGTCCGGAAAGCTCGCGACGATCGTCAGCCAGGACCCCATCTATGTGGTCTTTCAGTCGAGCGAGCGCGATATTCTCGAGTACAAGCGCAGGATCGGTGCATCGACCGACAAGAACGTGCACCTGACCGTTCACATCAGGCTGCCCAACGGCAGCGCCTATCCGCATGCCGGCCTCACCAACCTGCTCGATGTCCAGGTCGACCCCGCCACGGACACCGTGGCGGTGCGGGCGCAACTGCCGAACCCGGAGGGTCTTCTGATCCCCGGCGGGATCGTCGGCGTCACTGCGGAGCGGGGCGCGCCGCGATCGGCGCTGGTGGTTCCGCAGTCCGCCGTCCTGCTCGATCAGGCCGGCCGTTATGTCCTGGTGGTCGACGAGGCGAAGAAGGTCGAGCTGCGACGCGTGACGACCGGCGTCGAGCAGGGCAGGGACGTCGTCGTGACGGACGGGCTCAAGGAAGGCGAGCTGGTGATCGTCGAAGGGATCCAGAAGGTGCACCCCGGTCAAGTCGTCGCCGCGAGCGTCGTGCCGAGAAACTGACACCGATGTTTTCCAGCCTCTTCATCGACCGGCCGCGGCTCGCCTTCGTCGTCGCCATCGTCATCACGCTGGCCGGCATCATTGCCGTCACGGTGATCCCGATCGCACAGTTCCCGGACATCGTGCCGCCGCAGGTGACGCTGTCCGCGACCTACCCGGGCGCCGATGCCGAAGTGATCGAGACCACGGTGGCGCAGCCGATCGAGGAGCAGATCAACGGCATCGACAACGCGCTGTATTATCAGTCCGCCAGCGGCGCCGACGGCAGCTACACCCTCAACGTGACCTTCGCGCTCGGCACCGATCCCGACATCAACACCGTCAACGTGCAGAACCGCGCCAGTCTCGCCACGCCGCAGCTGCCCCCGGAGGTGTCGCGCACCGGCCTGACCATCCGCAAGAAATCCGCCGCTTTGCTGCAGGTCATAAGCATCTACTCGCCGAAGGACACCTACGATGCCATTTATCTGAGCAATTATGCGACGATCAACATCATCGACACGCTGGCGCGGATCAAAGGCGTCGGCCAGGCGACTCTGTTCGGGCCGCTCGACTATTCGTTGCGCATCTGGCTCGACCCCGACCGGCTCACCGAGCTCAACCTGACGCCGAACGACGTCATCTCGGCGGTGCAGAACCAGAACGTCCAGGCGGCTCTCGGGCGGGTGGGCGCGGCACCGATCACCAACGAGCAACAGGTCCAGATCACCATCAAGACCAAGGGCCGGTTGTCCCGCCCGGAGGAATTCGCCGCCATCGTCCTGCGCACCAATCGCGACGGCTCGGTCGTCCGGGTCAAAGACGTCGCCCGCATCGAGATGGGCGCGAAATCGCAGGACCGCCACAGCCGCTTCAACGGCGCCCCCGCGGCCGCGATCGGCATCTACCAGACGCCGGGGTCCAACGCCGTCGACGTGACCCGCAACGTTCGCGAAGCCATGAACACCCTGGCGACGCGTTTCCCCAACGATCTGGCCTACACCGTGTTCTTCGACACCACGGTGTTCGTCACCGCGACGATCAAGGAGGTCATTCGCACGCTGGCCGTGGCCATCGCCCTGGTGGCTCTGGTGGTGTTCCTGTTCCTCGGCAGGTTGCGGACGACGCTGATCCCGCTGGTCGCCGTGCCGGTGTCGATCATCGGCACGTTCGCCGTGATGCTGGCGATCGGCTATTCGGCCAACACCGTCTCGTTGCTGGCGCTCGTGCTCGCCATCGGCATCGTGGTCGATGACGCCATCGTCGTCGTCGAGAACATCGAGCGGGTGATCGAGGAGGAACCCGAGCTGTCCGTGCCGGAGGCGTGCAAGAAAGCCATGGCGGAGATTACCGGCCCGATCCTCGCCATCACCCTCGTGTTGTTGTCGGTATTCGTTCCCGTGGCCTTCATCCCCGGCATCAGCGGCCAGCTTTTCCGCCAATTCGCGGTGGCGGTCTCGGTATCGATGCTGATCTCGGCGCTCAACGCGCTGACCTTGAGTCCGGCGCTGTGCGCGGTGCTCCTGAAGCGCGGCCAGACGAGCCGCGGCCCGATGCGCTACGTCCTGGGCGCGATCGACGGTGTCCGCAACGGCTACGTGGCGGTGGTGCGCCGGCTGGTACGCGTGGCGATCGTCGGCGTCGTGGCCGTCGCCGGCGTGCTGGCGACCGCGGCGTGGCTGTTCAACAAGACGCCGCAGAGCTTCTTGCCGGAAGAGGACCAGGGCGCCATCTTCGCCGCCCTGCGGCTTCCGGAAGGCGCCTCGATCAACCGCACCGAGGCGGTGGTCAAGCAGGTCGAGGAAATCGTCACGCCGATCCCGGGCGTCGAAGGCGTGATTTCCGTGGTTGGCCTGAATTTCATCGACTACGTCGCATCGTCGAACCAGGCGTTCTTGGTCATCCGGCTCAAGCCCTACGAAGTGCGCACCGATCCGGCACAGGGCGCCGGCGCGATCATCGCGCGGCTGCGGCCGCAGATGGCGGCCATCAAGGGCGCCATCGCCTTTCCGTTCAACCTGCCGCCCATCCTCGGCCTGGGCAGCACCGGCGGCTTCCAATACGTGCTGGAGGCGTTGCAGGGCCAGCCCCCTTCCGACGTCGCGGCGACGCTTCGTGGCCTGCTGGTGACGGCCAATGGCCAGCCGGAGCTCGCGGGCGTGTTCAGCACGTACGCCGCCGACACGCCGCAGATCTACCTCGATATCGACCGCGACAAGGCGCAGGTGCTCGGCGTCAAGATCAGCGACATCTTCAATGCCTTGCAGTCGACGCTGGGCAGCTTCTACGTCAACGACTTCAACGTGTTCGGCCGCACTTGGCAGGTCAACGTCCAGGCCGAGACGTCGTTTCGCGACAAGGTGGACGACATCAATCGGATCTATGTGCGCAACGCCCAGGGGGCGATGGTGCCGATGCGCGCGGTGGCCGAGGCGAAGCTGGTGCAAGGGCCGCAAACGGTGCTGCGTTACAATGGATACCGCAGCGCGACCGTGAACGGCGCGGCGAAGCCCGGCTTCAGTTCCGGCCAGTCGCTCGCGGCGATGGAGCGCATCTCGGCCACCACCCTGCCGGCCGGCTACAGCTTCGAATGGAACGGCACCGCGCTGCAGGAAAAAGCGGCGAGCGGACGCACCGGTATCGTGCTCGGCCTAGCCGTGCTGTTCGCTTATCTGTTTCTCGTTGCGCTCTACGAGAGTTGGAACATTCCGGTTTCCGCCCTGCTGTCGGTCAGCGTCGGGATACTCGGCGCGATCGGCGCGGTGGCGGTGGCGGGACTGAGCTTCGATGTTTACGCGCAGATCGGACTCGTCGTGCTGATCGCGCTCGCCGCCAAGAACGGCATCCTGATCGTGGCGTTTGCGGTAGAGCAGAGGGAGCTCGGCAAGGACATCGAGGCGAGCGCCATCGAGGCGGCGGGCCTGAGATTTCGCCCGGTGATGATGACCAGTTTCGCGTTCATCCTCGGGCTGCTGCCGCTTGTCGTCGCGCGCGGGGCGGGGGCCGCCACGCGCCATGCGGTCGGCACCCCGGTGTTCGGCGGCATGATCGCCGCATCCGTGTTCGGGATT
>VAZU01000262.1:2345-10233 GCA_005884745.1 Alphaproteobacteria bacterium | reverse complement strand
TGGAGAAGAAATACGGCGCCCGGTTCAAGCCGGCGAAGCTGCTCGTCGAAATGGCCGGCAAGGGCGAGAGTTTTTATCGCCGCTTCGCGCCCGGGAGCAAACGCGCGGCGGCGTGAGCCGACGACGGATTATGGACGACCGACGCACATCGTCTGTCGTTCTTCCGTCTGGCTTCCGCTTTTGCCGACCCGCGTGTAAGGTCGCGGCCCTTTTTGGCCGGAACTCCTGCATGGCTCGCGATCAGGTCGACATGACGCCGGTCGAGAGGCGCGACGATCTCGTCCGCTGGCTCGAACAAGGCGTCAAGCCGAAGGCGGGCTTCCGGGTTGGCACCGAGCACGAGAAATTCGCCTTCACCAAGGATCGGCATGCGCCCGTTCCCTATGACGGCGCGCGCAGCATCCGCGCCTTGCTAGAGGGCATGCAGATGTTGCTCGGCTGGGAACCGATCGTCGAAACCGGAAAAATCATCGGCCTTTTCGACGTCACCGGAGGCGGCGCGATCACGCTGGAGCCCGGCGGGCAGTTCGAACTGTCGGGCGCCGCGGTCGAGACCGTGCACGAGACCTCGACCGAGCTCATGGCGCATCTGGCGCAGCTGCGCGAAGTGGCACAGCCGCTCGGCATCTCCTTTCTGGGAATGGGCATGACGCCGAAATGGTCGCGCGCCGAGATGCCGGTCATGCCCAAGGGCCGCTATCGCATCATGACCGCCTACATGCCCAAAGTCGGCGGTCACGGCCTCGACATGATGTACCGCACCTCAACGGTGCAGGCGAACCTCGATTTCTCTTCCGAAGCCGACATGGTGAAGAAGCTGCGCGTCGGGCTCGCGCTGCAGCCGATCGCGACCGCGATGTTCGCCAACTCGCCGTTCACCGAGGGCAAGTCTGGCTCGACACCGATCCCGACCGCACCGGCATGCTGCCCTGGGCCTTCGAGCCCGGCATGGGGTTCGAGCGCTGGGTCGATTATGCGCTCGACGTGCCGATGTATTTCGTCAAGCGCGGCGATCGCTATATCGACGCCGCCGGTCAATCGTTCCGCGATCTGCTCGCCGGCAAGCTGCCGGCGCTGCCGGGCGAGCGCGCCACGCTTTCGGACTGGGCGAACCATTTGAGCAGCATTTTTCCGGAGGTACGGCTCAAGCGCTATCTGGAGATGCGCGGCGCCGACAGCGGGCCGTGGCACCGGCTGCCGGCGCTGCCGGCATTCTGGGTCGGATTGCTGTACGACGATCGCTCGCTCGATGCCGCGTGGGATCTGGTCAAGCACTGGTCGGCCGAACAGCGCCAGCAGCTGCGCGAGGATGTGCCGCGGCTCGGCTTCAAGGCCACGATCGGCGGCCGAACCCCGCTCGATCTCGCGCGGGAATGTCTCGCGCTTGCCCGCTCGGGGCTCGAGCGCCGCAACCGGCGCAATGCCGAGGGCAGCGACGAGACCCGCTATCTCGAGCCGATCCGATCCTTCGTCGAGCGCGGCGTGACCCCGGCCGAGGAGCTGCTGCAAAATTATGACGGTCCCTGGCACGGCTCGGTCGAGCCGGCGTTCGAGGAACAGGAGGCGGGGGTCAGTAAACAATAACGACGCCGAGGCTGCTCGCCGCCGGTCGTGCGGGAGCAACGGCCCGTGTCAGCTTGATAGCGCAAATTTCGGGGTTCCGGTTGTGGAACTTGAATCACGCTCACGACAACGCAATCGACACCCAGCTAATTTCCGAAATTACCTGCGAACCGGACATGCTGCAGACTGCCGGAACCGACGCGAATGCCCCACAGCAGACCTGCATCGTTCGCAAGTTTGTCAATTTCTGCCCCACGGCTGCTCTCCTCCCGCCTTGCTCTAGTTGGCCTGTTGCGTCAATCCAGCCGGAAGAGGGGGAGGTGTCGATGAGTTCCACGCTAAGCCGCACACGATCCGAGTTCTACACAGGTCAGTGGGCCACCGAGCAAACCCAACATCAGTTAAGCACACCGAGATCGCATAGTTCCTCTATTTCTGAATCATCTAGCCCGAGCATGTCAGACAAGATCTCCGCAGTGTGCTGCCCCAAAAGTGGCGGCGCATGGCGGTAGGTAACTGGCGTTTTGGATAACCTTATAGGGCTGGCCAGTAGACGCACGGTCGTTTCACCCATTGCCGAATGTTTCATTTTATGAACCATTTTACGTGCGATCACTTGCGGATCATTGAACACTCGCTCGAGATTGTTTATTGGACCACATCCTATGTTGTTGGCCTCGAGTTGCCTCAACCAAAACGCCGAAGGACGCGCAGCGACGATTGGATCAATAATCCTGGAGAGCTCCTCACGCTTTTGGACCCGCATCTGGTTCGTTCGAAACCTTGAGTCGTTGGCTAGTCCACTACATTCGGCAATTTCGCAAAAACGTTTAAACTGGTCATCATTTGCTACCACGATAATGATCTCTCCATCAGAGGTTTTGAATGGGCGGTATGGAACAATATTTGGATGATCATTGCCTAGACGACCCAGTTCCCCTGCGTGTAAATAGTTCATTCCTACATTGGCGAGCCAAGCGACATGAGTGTCCAACATTCCAATGTCAATAAATTGGCCAACGCCTGAAATTTTTGCGTCATATATCGCCGCATTTATGGCGACCGCCGCATACATTCCTGCCATTAAATCGGCGATCGATACGCCAACTCTTTGTGGCCTTCCGTCGCGTTCGCCCGTAACACTCATGACCCCGCCCATCCCTTGAATCAAGAAATCGTAACCTGGCCGACCGGCATAAGGTCCGGTCTGGCCGAAACCCGTAATGGAACAATAAACTAAGCTTGGATTGTCGTCTTTGACATCATTATACGACAAGCCATATCGCTTTAAAGAACCGGTCTTAAAATTTTCGACCACAACATCTGACTTTGCGATCAAGCGTCGAACCAATGTTTGGCCAGCCGGTGTCGTAAAATCGATTCCCACTGACTTCTTGTTACGGTTTGCCGCTAAGAAATAAACGCTTTCAGACGTTTCCCTACCTCTTTCATCTTTTAAAAATGGGGGCGCAAACTGACGTGTGTCATCGCCCTTCCGGGGGTGCTCAATTTTTATTACGTCTGCACCAAGGTCGCCTAGTATTTGCGTACAGTAGGGACCCGCCAAAATTCTGGTTAAATCCAGAACTTTGACGCCGTGCAGGGGGCCAGTTACATCGGTCATGATCCGCCTCAAATTGCGTGAAGAAGTTAGTTCACTGAATATCCCACTTGATGTAAAGCCTCAAGCGCCCACTCTGGTTCGATAGCCGCTTCTGACGGGGTGGTGTCCCGGCTAGGGCTGCGAGCGCGCATCGAAGGGATGCGTGCTCTTAAAGCCCTATTCACGGGGGTGACCAACTCCGGTTGGCCGTGGAGCCCTCTCAGATGCGGTAGCGGAAAGCCTCAGGGCGATCGAAAATCTGCCGGGTGTTGCGTGCCCTTCATGACCGCTGTTGGCACTTCTGCGACCTTCCGGGACAGGGGAAGGCCCTCCGGTTTCAGCCCGGAGGCGGACATTCGCGGGCTGCTGTCGGTGCTCTTGTGTGAGTTACGTCCTGGTAACGAGAGAAAGTGGAGAGAGTCGAGGGTTGCGCCTTTCTGATTGCTGATTTCTGACCCCTGCCTACTCCGCCGCGTCGGCCGCTGCGGATAAATTGTCGAGCGAGGAGATGATGTGTTCGGCAAGCGCCTCGGCGAGCGCCGATTGCTGGTGCGGATTGCGCAGCAATCCGACCCGGCAGGAGGGCAATTCCGCAAAACCGTCGGACGTGCCGAGCACGCGCATGCCCGGCCGCAGGCCGGATTCCGGAAATACCGAGACCGCGAGCCCGGCGAGCACGGCGGCCGCGACCGCGCCGGCGTTCCAACTCGAGTACAGCACGCGGTAGGGCCGGCCCATGCGCTCGAGGCATTCGATCGCCGCCTGCCGCCATTTGCAGGCCGGGCGTCCGAGCGCGAGCGGCAGCGGTTCCTCGCGATGCGTCGTGTGGCGGTTGGAGCTGACCCAGAGCAGGCGCTCGCGGCGGAAACTCTCGACCGGTCGGCTCGATTCGCAGTCGGTGATGATCGCCAGATCGAGCTCGTTCTCCGCGATGCGCTCGACGAGCTCAAGACTCGGCTCGCAGATCACAGATAGCGGTCGGCATAATCGTCCGGAACGCCGAGCCGGACCCGGCCGGTCAGCGCGAAATCCGAGAATGCGGCCAGCGCCTCGACGTTGAGCTTGACGATCCGCCGCGCGTAATCGAGCAGCCGGTCGCCGTCCTCGGTCAGCTTCGAGGCGCGCCCGTCCCGGGCGAAGATCGGCCGCTCCAACCGTTCCTCGAGCCGCTTCATCTGCATCGAGACGGCGGATTGGGTCTTGTGCACGATCTCGGCGGCCCGGGTGAAGCTGCCGGTTTCCACGATGGCAAGGAAGGTGCGCAGCTGATCGACGTCGAGCAGCGAGTTCATCGGAAGCCTCGATCTATCACCGGTAATGATACTTCAGATTAATAACATTCGTTTTACTTATCAATAGCGGTGACGCACATTGCGGTTGTTCCGAAATCGGGCGGGTATTTCGGGTGGCTCCTCGGGAAACCGAGGGTCACTTTGCGCCTGTGAACAACGGAGGCTGCCATGACGCCGCGTCACGAGATTGTTCGGTACAGCACGCTCTCGGTGTTAGAGGCGATTCGCGCCCTCGGCGCGGTTTTGGTGGAGCGCGTTGCGCATGCGGCGAAAATCCTCCGGCACCGCCGCGACCTCGAGTTTCTCGCCGGCCTCGACGATCGCATGCTCAAGGACATCGGGCTTACACGGAGCGATCTTCGCTTCGCGCTCTCCGAGCCGCTTTGGCGAGATCCGGGCGCGGCGCTGATCGGCCGCGTGGGGCAGCGCGGAGCGGGCAAGAATCGCGCGAGTTCCGTGCCCTCGATCGTGCCGGCGCCCGGCCGCTGGGATGCGCGTGCCATCCACTCGCCCGGGCGGGCGCCTCGCCGGGCTGCGTGAAAGATTTCCCCGGCCGATCCTCCCCTCGGCCCTCCCGGACTTCCGCGTCCCCTCCGAAGTCCGGATGTTGCGCCCGCCGGCCCGCCGGCGGGCGCTTTTTTTGCCAGGGGTCGGAAGTCAGAATTCAGAGCAACCGATTTCTGATTACTGATTTCTGACTTCTGTCCCCTGTCATCCCGAGAACTCCGTCTCGTGGTGGATGATATCGTCCGCCTCCGGATTGAGCGGGGTGGCTTCCCGCTGCGGGGCGCTCAGCGGCTCCGGCCGCGGAGCCCGCTGGGTCAGCATTTCGGCGCCCGCCAACAGCCCGCCGGCCTCCTGCAAGGCGAGCCGGGCCAGATCGCGGGCGCGCACGTGCTCCTCGACCGTGCGGGCGCGCTCGGGATCGAGGCCGAGCGCGGTGAGCGCCTCGCGCCCGAACACCAGCGCGGATTCATAGGTTTCGCGCAGCTCGAAATCGACGCCCTGGGCGATCAGCTCCAGCGTGTGGGCGCGGTCGTAGGAGCGCACGTAGAGCTTGGTGCCCGGGAACTCCGCGCGCGCGAGCTCGAGGATGCGGGTCGCCGCTTTCGCATCGTCGATGCAGACCGCGATCAGCCGCACATTTCCGGCGCCCGCCGCGCGCAGCACATCGAGCCGCGTGCCGTCGCCGTAATAGACCTTGAACCCGAAGCGGCCGGCGCTCTGGATCATCTGCGCGTCATTGTCGATCGCGGTGACGTCGATGCCCTCGGCGAGCAGGCATTGCGACACGATCTGGCCGAAGCGTCCGAAGCCGATCACCAGCACGGAGCCGGTGATCCCGTCGAAATTGTCCGGCTCGCGCTCCATCGGCGCTTTCAGATGCCGCAGCGCCGCCTCGGTCAGCTCCGCGAACGGCGGGCCGATCAGCATGGTCATGGCGGCGATCGCCGTGACCAGGCTGCCGTCCGGACCGCTCAGCATGCCGAGCGAGACCCCGAGCGGCAGCAGCACGAAGGCGAACTCGCCGGTGCCGGTGAGCACCGAGCCGGCCCGCAGCGCGTCACGGCGCGAACAGGTCGCGCGGAACAGCAAAAAGACGATCGCCGCCTTGACCGCGGTCAGCACGACGGCGGCGGCAAGGATCAGCCACAGCTTCGCGCGCACGACCGAGAGATCGATGGTCATGCCGATGCCCATGAAGAACAGCGCGAGCAGCAGCCCGCGGAACGGCTCGACGTCGGCTTCGAGCTCATGGCGATAGTTGGAGCCGGCGAGCAGCACGCCGGCCAGAAAGGCGCCCAGTGCCATCGACATGCCGACCGCCTGCATCAGCAGCGCGGCGCCGAGCACGACCAGGAGCGCCGCCGCGGTCATCACCTCGCGCGCGCCGGTCTCCGCCAGCAGCCGAAATGCCGGATTGAGCAGATAGCGGCCGGCCAGGACGAGAGCCGCGGTCGCCGCGGCGACGCGGCCGACCGAAAGGAGATCGGCGCCCCAATCGCCGCCGCTGCTGGCGCCGCCCGGCGCCAGCAGCGGCAGCAGCGCGAGCAGCGGCACCACCGACATGTCCTGGAACAGCAGAATCGCGAACGCGCGCTGGCCGTAGGTCTGCTGCAGATGCCCGCGCTCATCGAGGATCCGCAGTGCGATTGCGGTGGCCGAGAGCGCCAGCGCGATCCCCGCGATGATGGCGCCGCGCCAGCCAAGACCGGCCGCGAGCGCCAGCGCCGCGATGGCCGCCGTAGTGAGGGCAAGCTGCGCGGCACCCAGACCGAAAATGTCGCGCCGCATGGCGAACAGCCGGGAAAAATCCAGCTCCAGCCCGATCAGGAACAACAGCAGCACGACGCCCAGCTCGGCGACCGCCAGAATGGTGTCCGGCGCGCGGAAGAAGCCGACGCCCCACGGACCGATCAGCACACCGGCGGCCAAGTATGCCACGATGGCGGAAAGCCGGATTCTGCGCGCGATCGCCACGCTGATGACCGCGGTGGCCAGCAGCACGACTGCGAGCGACAGAAAGCCGAAATCGGCGGGCTGGGCATGCATCGGCGCGTTCCATCATGCGCGGCGGGCAATAGACCGTTGCGACACGCTCGCATCTCGGTCCGGGCCGCGGTATCGCTTTGGCTGACCGCGTCCTTTAGCATGACAGCCACGAGGCACGAGCCTGCATTCAACCGAAGTCGCGCGGGCCATCATGGAGTTCTCGATCGCGCTTGCCGTTCGCGGCCGAAAGCGGCGCGACCCGATTCGCTCGACCGCCCTCGGGTCGCACGCGGGATCAAGCGGGCTTCTCGCGCGCGGCCCGCGACGGCTCGGCGGCGCATTGGTGTTGCTGCTCGCGCTGGCCGCTCCCGCGAGCGCGCAAGTCAGCTTCGATCGCCCCGGCGGCGATTACGCGAATTTCGCGGTGAGATCCGGCGACCCGGCCGCTTGCGCATCGCGCTGCGAGCGCGATCCCCGCTGCCGGGCCTGGAGCTTCTCCTATCCGACCGGCGGTGTTCCCAATGCGATCTGCTGGCTCAAAAGCCAGGTGGCGCCGTGGCGGCCCAATCCGTGCTGCGTGTCGGGGGTGAAAGGCGCCGGTGTCACGGAACCGCGCAATCCGGCGATCGAATTCTCGATCGACCGCGTTGGCGGCGACTACCGCAACATCGAGGTCCCGAGCGATGCCATGGGCAGGATCTGTGACGCGGTCTGCCGTGCCGACGGGCGCTGCCGGGCCTGGACCTATTCGCGTCCGGGATATTACGGCGGGCCCGCCGCGCGCTGCTTCTTCAAGGATCGCGTCACGCTGCCGCGACACGATCCCTGCTGCATCTCCGGGGTGGTGCGGTAGAGACGCGTCATGCTCCCGCGTCGTCCCCGCGGAAAGCGGGGACCCATGACCGCGGAACGCGCAAGGGTGCGAGGTCGATGGTCA
>VAZU01000262.1:0-2336 GCA_005884745.1 Alphaproteobacteria bacterium | reverse complement strand
TTACCCCGTTCCGCCGACCGTGACGCGGTCGATGCGCAGCGTCGGTTGACCCACCCCGACCGGCACGCCCTGGCCGTTCTTGCCGCACGTGCCGATGCCGGTATCGAGCGCGAGGTCGTTGCCGATCATGCTCACGCGCGTCAGCGCATCGGGACCGTTGCCGATCAGCATCGCGCCTTTGAGCGGCGCGCCGACCTTGCCGTTCTCGACCCGATAGGCTTCGGTGCACTGGAACACGAACTTGCCGGACGTGATGTCGACCTGGCCGCCCCCGTAGCTCACCGCATAGATGCCGTTCTTCACCGACGCGAGGATTTCCGCAGGATCACGACCGCCGGCGAGCATATAGGTGTTGGTCATGCGCGGCATCGGCACGTGGGCGTAGCTCTGGCGCCGGCCGTTGCCGGTCGGGCGCATGTTCATCAGCCGCGCATTCTGCCGGTCCTGGATGTAGCCGACGAGGATTCCGTCTTCGATCAGCACGGTGCGGTTGGTCGCCGTGCCCTCGTCATCGATGGAAAGCGAGCCACGCCGCCCCGGCATGGTCCCGTCGTCGACCACGGTGACCCCCTTGGCGGCGACGCGCTCGCCCATCAGCCCGGCAAACGCCGAAGTGCCGCGGCGATTGAAATCGCCCTCGAGCCCGTGGCCGACCGCCTCGTGCAGCATCACGCCCGGCCAACCCGACCCGAGCACCACGTCCATCTCGCCGGCGGGCGCCGGCACGGATTCCAGATTGGTGAGCGCCTGCCGGACGGCCTCGTCGACCGCCCATTGCCAGGCGCCCGTCTCCAGGAAACCCTCGTAACCCTCGCGCCCGCCGTAGCCGTGGCTGCCGGTTTCCTGGCGATTGCCCGAGCCGGCGACCACCGAGACATTGATCCGCACGAGCGGCCTTATGTCGCGGTAGGTGCCGCCGTCGGCGCGAACGATCTCGACCACTTGCCAGGTCGCGCCGAAGCTGACCGATACCTGCTTGACCCGCCCGTCTTTCTTGCGCGCGTAAGCATCGATGGTCTCCAGCAGCTTGATCTTGGCCTCGAAGCTCGGCGCGCCGAGCGGGTTCTCGTCGCCGTAGAGCCGGATGTTGGTGCGTGCCGGCCCCTCGGCGTAGCTCCCCGAGTAGCCGCCGCGAACGGCGCGGACCGCCTCGGCGGCACGCGCGAGCGCCTCCTCCGACAGGTCCGAGGCATGGGCATAGCCGACCGCATCGGCTTTCACCGCTCTGAGCCCAAAACCTTGGGCGGTGTCGTAGGTGGCTTGCTTCAGGCGCCCGTTGTCGAAGACCAGCGCCTCGGACTGGCGATATTCGAGGAAAAGCTCGCCGTCGTCGGCGCCTTCGAAGCCGCGGGCGAGGTGGCGCTTGAGCCGGACTCGGTCGAGCCCGGTGCGGTCGATGAGCGAGGCCGTCGAGACTTGGGTCATGGCCGGTTCCGATACGGGGTTTCCCAAACATAGGGCTGCGAAGGCGAGGCGGCGAGGGGTTCTTCTCCCTCCCCGGAACGGACAGGGCCGGCAGCGAGCTGCCGGGGCGGGGTCCGCCCCACCCGGCTCGCATCTTGCGATGCTCGCCGACCTCCCCTGCGGGGAGGTAAGAAGCTCATGGCAGCTTGTCGAATCCGTCGCCGAACCCCTTGAGGCTCATCGGAATGCCGATGCCCTCTTCGGGAGTCTGGAAAATGATGAAGGTCGCGGTCTGGCCGGTGCGCAATTGCTTGATCAGATTGTCGTCCATGATCACTTCGGCGACGCAGCCGTTGGGCAGGCAACGCACGAACCCGGCCCGGCCGATGTCGGCCTGGTTGATCTTCAGCCCGAGCCCGGAAGGCAGCAGCACGCCCAGCGGCGCGAGCACCCGCATCAGCCTGCTTTTCTGATCGGCGGTCTTGAGCACGATGACGGTCAGCCCGACGCTGGGGCGATCCTCGGCGGTGACGCTCTGGATCAGCGCGCATTGCTCGCTTTGCGCTCCGGGCGGCGTGTCGCAGCGGATCTGCCAATCGCCGTAGATCGATTTCACGACGCCCTGCGCCGCGGCCGTCTCCGGCAACCCGGCGCACGCCAGCACGGCGGCGAGCGCGAGACCAAAACTCGCGGCGCGCCGCGGCTTTGCCTGGCGGACGATCCCCATCAGCTTAAACCTCGACCGGCCTGACCCGCGGACGATGTCGCGCCTTTCATCGATTCGCGGCCGGCGCCGCCCCTCTTGGGGCGCTCTCGGACCATGGCGCCTTGGTTCTGTCAAGAAACATCCGCAACCTGCCGCGAGGCCGGTTCGAGCCGTGGCCGCGCGCTTCCCAGCCGGTCTCCGGCGGCGCGCGAAGGCACATTGCGAG
>VAZU01000252.1:4178-10831 GCA_005884745.1 Alphaproteobacteria bacterium | reverse complement strand
TGCAGCGCATCACACCGCAATAGGCCGAAACTCGGGCACACCCGAGGGCCCCGGTGTGCTGCGCCGCGCCCGGGACACGAGTCGGAGGTTGCCGCGGATCACGCCCGGTAGGGCGGCTTGTCGAGCCCCTTCGGCGACAGCGTGAAAATCTCGGCGCCCTTCTCGGTCACGCCGATCGTGTGCTCGAATTGCGCGGAGAGCGAGCGGTCGCGGGTGACCGCGGTCCAGCCGTCGGACAGCACTTTGACGTGCGGGCGGCCGAGATTGATCATCGGCTCGATGGTGAAGAACATGCCGGGCTTGAGCTCGATGCCCTCGCCGGGCCGGCCGACGTGGACGATGTTCGGCTCGTCGTGGAACAGCCGCCCGAGCCCGTGGCCGCAGAAGTCGCGCACCACGCTCATGTGCTGCGGCTCGACGTAATTTTGGATCGCCGCCCCGATGTCGCCGGTGGTGCCGCCGGCCTTGACGGCGGCGATGCCGCGCATCATCGCCTCGTAGGTGACCTCGATCAGCCGCTCGGCGCGCCGCGGGACCTCGCCGACCGGGAACATCCGGCTCGAATCGCCGTGCCAGCCGTCGAGGATCAGCGTCACGTCGATGTTGACGATGTCCCCGGACTTCAGCGCCTTGTCGTTCGGGATGCCGTGGCACACCACGTGGTTGATCGAGGTGCAGGTCGATCTGGCATAGCCGCGGTACATCAGCGTGGCGGGCAGTGCGCCGTGGTCCATGGCGAACTCGAACACGAGCCGGTCGAGCCGCGCGGTCGGCACGCCGGGCTCGACCTCGCCGGCCAACATGTCGAGGCATTCGGCGACGAGCCGGCCGGCCTTGCGCATGCCGGCGAAGGCGTCGGGGCCGTAAAGCTTGATCTGTTCGGTCTTGCGCAGCGGCGCCAGCGCCGCATCCACATACGTCATTTTCGCTCGCGGGCGTCGCCGCGTCCCCGCGGCCGCATCGCCGCCGCTCGTGCGACGAATGTAAGCGAGGCGGCGTTGCGCGCAAGGATCGGCTCACCCGAGGATCGGGACCGGGGCTTCGATGGCGATCGCGTGCTCGCTCAGCTCGCAGCGCCACGCCAGGGCCTCGACCCCGCGCGCCCGAGCCCGATCGAACGCGACCGCGTAGCCGGGGTCGATATCGCGGGCGAGCGAAAATTTTGCCGCCGAGCCGATCTGGATCACGAACAGCAGGATCGCGCGCGCCCCCGCCGCCACCATCCCGGCGAGCTCGTCGAGGTGCCTCGCCCCGCGGGCGGTCACGCAATCCGGGAACTCCGCGAACGCCGCGCGCCGCATCAGGTGCACGTTCTTGACCTCCAGATAGCAAGGCGCGCGTCCCTCGGCTTCGAGCAGGAAGTCGACCCGGCAGTTTCGCCCGTAGCGGACCTCGCGCCGCGCGGACCGATATTCGCGCAGCTCGGGGATGATGTCTTGCTGCAGCACTTCGGCGACCAGCGAATTCGGGTTCGCGGTATTGATGCCGACGAGCTCGCGGCCGCAGCCGAGATCGACCTCGACGAGCTCCCAGCTCAACGGAAGCTTGCGGGCCGCGTTGGCGGATCTCGACAGGAATACGCGCGAGCCGGGCGCCGCCAGCCCCGTCATCGCCCCCGGATTGCCGACATGCACGATGGTCTCCTCGCCGGATGGCAGCACGACGTCGGCGAGGAAGCGCTTGTAGCGGCGGATCAGGGTGGCCGGGATCAGGGGCGAGGGGAAATGCATGCAGTCGGGGCCGAAGCTTGCCGCCGGCCTGCGGGCCGCCGTCATGTCGAGACGCCGACGCGAAGCGTCGGCTTTTGGAGATGCGACAGCGTCGAGCCGGGGTGGGGTCGCCCCACCCGCCGGCCTTCGGCCGGCGACCTCCCCTCGGGGGAGGTATTCACGCCGCGATCTTGCCGGCGAGCTCGTCCTCGATGTGGGCGCGAACGATATCGTCGAAGCTCGTCTCGGCCGTAAAGCCGAGCGCGAGCGCGCGCTTGCCCTCGAGCCGCTGCGGCCAGCCGCCGACGATGCGCGCGATGGTCGGATCGCTCTCGCGGCGGATGCGGGCGGCAACCTTGTCGCCGGCGATCCTTCGGAGCGCCGCGATCTCCTCGCCGACCGTGCAGGACACGCCCGGCATGGTGAGATTGATGCGGTTGCCGAGCGCCTCGCGCGTGAGCCCCGCCGCATGCACGAGGAAACCCACCGCGGAGCGCGGGCTCGCATGGGTGTGGCGCACATTTTCCGGCACCGGCAGCACCGCTTCCTCGCCGGCAAGCGGCTCGCGGATGATCGAGGAGAAGAAGCCGGACGCCGCCTTGTTGGGCCTGCCGGGCCGCACGCAGATCGTGGGGAAGCGCAGGCCCACGCCGTCGAGAAAACCGCGGCGGTGATAATCGGCGAGCAGCAGCTCGCCGATCGCCTTCTGGGTTCCATACGAGGTCAACGGGGTGAGATGGAACTCGTCGTGGATCGCTTCGGGAAACGGCGCGCCGAACACGGCGGCCGAGGAGGTGAACGCCAGCTTGGGATGATAGCCCTCGCCCGCCTTGCGGACGGCTTCGAGCAGCGCGCGCGTGCCGTCGAGATTGATGCGGTAGCCTTTGTCGAAATCCGCCTCGGCTTCGCCCGACACCACGGCGGCGAGGTGGAAGATCACGTCGGGCCGCCCCGCGATCATGGCTTCGGCCTTGCCGGGCGCGGAAAGATCCGCGGCGACGCTCTCGACTTTCCCGGCGAATCCCGCAGGCTGAGCCGGGGCGACGACATCGACCAGCACCAGCTTGTCGATGGATTTGCCGTTGAGCGCCTTGTCGCGAACGAGCCGCTCACTGAGCTTGCGGCCGACCATCCCGGCCGCCCCGATGATCAACACTTGCACGTCATGTCTCCTTCGAAATTTTTGCACCTAGTTGTTTGTGTCTGGAGCGGAGCGGCTTGCTCCTACCCTCCCCCCGCAACGCGGTGGGGAGGGTCGCTCGCCTGAGCGAGGCGAAGGCGAGCGGGGTGGGGGGTACCAGGAATCAATGATCAGCAGTCACAAACCAATTGGAACAGCCGCTGAGTACCGATCTCTGATACCTCGCAGCTTTCTTCGTGACGTCGACTTTCGTTTCGCATCGCTCTTCGTGAGATCAATTGCTTTTCTGCGTCGTTTGCCTCCCTTACAGCGCAAAGCCGCCGTCGACCAGATGGATGTGCCCGGTGGTGAAGCTCGATTCGTCCGAGGCGAGGTAGACCGCCAGCATGGCGACTTCCTCCGGCGTGCCGAGCCGGCCCATCGGCTGGCGGTCGACGAAGCTGCGCCGTACCGCGGCGAGCGGCTGCTGCGTCGATTTGGCGAGCGCGGCGATACGCTGGTCGAGCGAGGGCGACTGGATCGTGCCCGGGCAGATGGCGTTGGCGCGAATGCCGCGCTTGATGAAATCCGCCGCCACCGCCTTGGTGAGCCCGATCACGGCCGCCTTGGTGGCGCCGTACACGTAGCGGTTGGGGATGCCGCGCACCGAGGACGCGCCGGACGCGATGTTGACGATTGAGCCCCTCTTGCGCTTGAGCATCGCGGGCAGGAACGCCCTGATCGTCCGGTGCATCGATTTGACGTTGAGGTCGAAGGAAAAATCCCAGTCCTCCTCCGATCAATCGAGCACGCAGCCGTGGTGGACGAAGCCCGCGCAATTCACCAGCACTTCGACCGGACCCACGTTCCTGCCGACTTCCTTTGCGAGCGCCTCGACCGCCTCGGTCGAGCGCACGTCGAGTTTTTCGCGCACCGCGCCGCGCAGCCCCTTGAGTTTGCCGGTATCGAGATCGGTGGCAACGACATTGGCGCCTTCGGCGAGAAATGCGTCGGCAATGGCCCGTCCGATCCCCTGCCCCGCCGCGGTGACGAGCGCGATCTTTCCCTTCAACCGTCCTGCCATTGCCGCCTCACGCCCATCAATCGCCGAGCCGCTTCATCATATGGACCAATCGGCGGTCGCCCAAGTCCTCGATTCTTTCTACCGCGAAGCCGTGCCGTTCGTACCAGGCGATGTTGCCGGTCAGTTTTTCACCGGTGTAGAGGCGCACCTTTCCCCGGCCCAGCTCGCGCGCCCGCGCTTCGGCAATGGCCACCAGCCGGTTGCCGATGCCGCGCCCCTGCGCCTCGGGGGCGACCGCCACGCTCCAGATCAGGAGGTCGTCGGCTCGCGTCTCCAGGATCAGCACGCCTTCGAGCGCATCGCCTTGCTCCAGCAGCCATACGTCGTAATCGGCGACGATCGTGGCGTAGTCCACCGTGAGCGGCAGCGGCTCGAGGCCGAGAATGGTCCGGTTGCGTGCATAGGCGGCATGCTGGAGCGCGTTCACGGCGGCCACGTCCGCCGCACCGGCGCGCCGCGACGGCTCAGTTGCGTTCACTTGCCTCACGCCTGGCTCATTCCCGGCCGCCTGCGCTCGAGATCCTGAACGGCACGGCATCGGCCAGGGCATCGAATGTGCTCGCTTCCGCGATGGCGCGCGCGGCGCGGATGAAGCCGCCCCAGGCCGCGCGGGCGAGCGCGCCGCCGACGCTGATGCGCCGGACCCCGATCTCGGCGAGGTCCTTCGCACTGAGGCCGAGCGCACCGCCGATCAGCACGTTGACCGGTTTTGGCGCAACCGCCTCGACGATTCTTGCGATGTGCTCGCGGGTGCGGATTCCCGGTGCGTAGAGGCAATCGGCGCCGGCCGCCGCATAGGCCTTCAGCCGGCCGATGGTCTCGTCGAGATCGGTGCGGCCGACCAGGAAACATTCCGCCCGCCCGACCAGCATGACGTCCGAATCCTCGGCATCGATGGCGCTGCGCGCCGCGCGGATTCGCGCGACCGCGTCCTCGAGTGCGTAGAGCGGTTTGTTTGCATCGCCGGTCGAATCTTCGATCGAGAGCCCCGCGACCCCGGTGTCGACGCACATCCGCACGCTCTCGCCGACTTCGCGCGGCGAGGCCGCATAGCCCGACTCGAAATCGGCGTTCACCGGCAGATCGGAAGCGGCCACGATTGCCGCGACGTGCGCCAGCATCGCGTCGCGCCCGACCGCGGTGTCCGGCAGGCCGAGCGACCAGGCCGCGCCGGAGCTCGTGGTGGCGATCGCCGGAAATCCGAGGTGCTGGAGATAGCGCGCGGTGCCGATGTCCCACGGGTTGGGGATGACGAAGCAGCCGCGCGCATGCAGCGCGCGAAAAACGCGGCGCTTTTCGGCGGTGGTGGGCATCACTCCATCCTCTCGTCACGCTCCGTTGCCCTCTCCCCTTGTGGGAGAGGGCGAGCGAAGCCCGAAGGGCTGAGCCGGGTGAGGGGTAATCCTTCAAACTTCACAAGAACCCCCACCCCGGCGCCTCGCATTCGCTCGGCGCCGACCCTCCCCTCCGGGGAGGGAAAGCGCGCATGCGGCTCTGCCTGGCGTTCTAATGATTGTCCCGCGGCACGCCCATGGCTTTGGCGATGTTCTGGTACTTGACCGCGGGTTTTAGCACCATGCCTTCGGCGAATTGCTCGACCATGGAGCGCTGGATCTCCTGCCACGGGGTCTGGCTCGCCGGATATTTGTAGCCGCCGCGCTTCTCCAGCGCCGCGCGGCGCTCGGCAAGCTCGGCCTTCGAGATCAGGATGTTGGCGGTGCCCTTGTCGAGATCGATGCGCACCGGGTCGCCCGTCCTCAGCAAGGCAAGGCCGCCGCCGACCGCCGCCTCCGGCGAGGCATTGAGGATCGAGGGCGAGGCCGAGGTGCCGGATTGCCTGCCGTCGCCGATGCACGGCAGCGAGCGCACGCCCTTTTTGATCAGCGCCGCGGGCGGCTGCATGTTCACGACCTCGGCGCCGCCCGGATAGCCGATCGGCCCCGTGCCGCGGATGAACAGCATGGTGTTCTCGTCGATCTTGAGCGCGGAATCATCGATCCGGCGGTGATAATCCTCCGGGCCGTCGAACACCACGGCACGGCCCTCGAACGCATTCGAATCCTTCGGATTGGACAGATAGCGCAGCCGGAATTCTTCCGAGATGCCGCTGGTCTTCATCACCGCGGCGTCGAACAGATTGCCGTGCAGCACTTTGAAGCCGGCCTTCTGCATCAGCGGCTTGCGGTAGGGCCGGATCACGTCCGGGTCCGCGATCGTCGTCCGCCGGACGTTCTCGCCCATGGTCTTGCCGTTGACGGTGAGCGCATCGGCGTGAATGCGGCCGGCCTTGAGCAGCTCGTGCATGACCGCGGGCAGGCCACCGGCGCGGTGATATTCCTCGCCGAGATATTTTCCCGACGGCTGCATATTGACCAGCAGCGGCACGTCGTAGCCGATTTTCTCCCAGTCTTCGATGGTCAGCTTGACCCCGATGTGCCGGGCGATGGCGTTGATGTGGATCGGCGCGTTGGTCGAGCCGCCGATCGCCGAGCAGGCCACGATGGTGTTCTCGAACGCCTTGCGGGTCAGGATATCGGACGGCTTGAGGTCCTCGTGCACCATTTCGACGATGCGCTCGCCGGTCCGATAGGCGATCTGCGCGCGCTCGCGATAGGGTGCGGGGATCGCCGCGCAGCCCGGCAGCGACATGCCGAGCGCCTCGGCGAGCGCGTTCATGGTGGAGGCGGTGCCCATGGTGTTGCAATGCCCCGCCGACGGCGCCGAGGAGGCGACGAGGTCG
>VAZU01000252.1:0-4127 GCA_005884745.1 Alphaproteobacteria bacterium | reverse complement strand
GGCGTGCGTTCCACACCGCGGTGCCCGAGCCGCAGCGCTCGCCCTTCCACCAGCCGTTGAGCATCGGCCCGCCGGAGAGCACGATCGCCGGCAGGTTGACGGTCGCGGCCGCCATCAGGCAGGCCGGCGTGGTCTTGTCGCACCCGGTCATCAGCACCACGCCGTCGAGCGGATAGCCGTAGAGCACCTCGACCAGCCCCAGATAGGCGAGGTTGCGGTCGAGCGCGGCGGTCGGGCGCTTCCCGGTCTCCTGGATCGGGTGCGTCGGGAACTCGAACGCGATGCCGCCGGCCGAGCGGATGCCTTCGCGCACGCGCTTGGCGAGCTCGATGTGGTGGCGGTTGCACGGCGAAAGATCCGAGCCGGTCTGGGCGATGCCGATGATCGGCTTGCCGCCGGCCAATTCCTCGCGGGTGAGGCCGAAATTCAGATACCGCTCGAGGTAGATCGCCGTCATGCTCGGGTTGGCGGGATTGTCGAACCAGGCCTGCGAGCGCAGGCGGGGCGCGCGTTTTGCCGGTTTTCTTGATTTTTTGGCCATGGCTTCCTCCTCGTTCGGCCGCCGGGCGACGGCGTTTGCCGGATTGGTTTGATTTCGCGGCGAGGATGCGCTGAACTCCCGGCCGAAATCAATCATGGCCCGCTGCCGGAACCTCCGGCGGTCGCAAGAGCCACGGGGGAGCCCATGCCGAGAACAATTGCCGCTTTCGACCGCATCGGCGAGGAGAACGCATTCGCGGTGCTGGCCCGCGCCACCGCGCTTTCCGCGCAGGGCCGCGACATCGTCAATCTCGGCATCGGCCAGCCGGATTTCTCGACCCCGCCGCACATCGTCGAAGCCGCCGTCAAGGCGCTGCGCGACGGCCATCACGGCTACACGCCCGCGACCGGGATTCTCGCCGTGCGCGAGGCGATCGCCGCCGATCTCGCAAGACGCTACGACGTGACGGTCTCGCCCGATACGGTGCTGATCGTGCCAGGCGGCAAGGTCACGATGTTCATGGCCATCCTGATGTTCGGCGAGCCCGGCGCCGACATTCTCTATCCGGATCCCGGCTTTCCGATCTACCGGTCGATGATCGAGTTCACCGGGGCGCGGCCGATCCCGGTGCCGATCCGCGAGCAGAACGGATTTGCGTTCTCGGCCGAGGAGACGCTGGCTCTGATCACGCCGGCAACGCGCCTCCTCATCCTCAACTCACCGGCAAATCCCACCGGCGGCGTCACCCCGAAAGCGCAGATCGACAAGCTCGTGACCGGGCTCGAGCGCCATCCCGACGTCGCGGTGCTTTCCGACGAGATCTACGACCAGATGCTCTATGACGGCGAGGCGCACGTCTGCCTGCTCACTTATCCGTCGATCCGCGACCGGCTGATCCTGCTCAACGGCTGGTCCAAGACCTATGCGATGACCGGATGGCGGATGGGCTATTCGGTATGGCCGAAGTCGCTGCACGAATTTTCGCGCAAGCTCGCGGTCAATTCCTATTCCTGCGTCAATGCCGCCGCGCAATGGGCGGGGCTCGCGGCGCTCACCGGCCCGCAGGACAGCATCGCCGAGATGGTGGCCGAGTTCGATCGCCGGCGGCAGATCGTGGTGGCCGGGCTCAACCAGCTGCCGGGGATTTCCTGCGCGACCCCCAAGGGCGCGTTTTACGCCTTTCCCAACATCGCGCGGACCGGATGGAAGGCCAAGGCGCTCGCGTCCTCCCTGCTGGAGGACGCCGGCGTCGCGGTCGTTGGCGGACCGGATTTCGGCATCCTCGGCGAGGGCTATCTGCGGCTCTCCTATGCCAATTCGGCCGAGAACATCCGCAAGGCGCTCGATCGCATGGGCGAGTTTTTGCGCTCCCGCAAGGCGGCCTGAGGCTTCAAGCCAGGCGCCTCTCCGGGGGAATTATGCTCAGGGTCGCGTTGAAGGCGGGTTTTCTGCCGGGACGTGTACCCCGCACTCTTGCGTATGGAGTCCAGCGTGACTATGATGACCATTAAGACTATTCATAGTTATCCGCTGGGATAAGGCCATGCCCGCAAAAATCTGGACGGTCGCCGAGGCCAAGTCGAAATTGAGCGAGGTCATCGATTTGGCCCAGTCGCGCGGCCCGCAGACAATCACGCGGAACGGTCGGACAGCAGTCGTTGTGGTGGCCGCAGAGGAATGGGAACGGAAAACCAAGCGCACCGGCAATCTGGCCGAGTTCTTTGCTGCATCTCCGCTCCGCGGATCCGGGTTGAAGATACAACGGCTCAAGGATCGCGCCCGAAACGTTGATCTATGAGTTTCCTTCTCGATACAAACATCATTTCCGAATGGGTGAAGACGCGACCAGATCCTGGCGTGATTACATGGTTGGCCGGAGTCGACGAGGATCGCGTTTTCATGAGTGTCGTCACCCTCGCCGAACTGCGCTATGGGGTCGAACGTATGGCCGCGAGTCGCCGGAAAGAGCGCCTCGATGAATGGCTGCGGGGCGAACTCCCGGTACGATTCGAAGGCCGAATTTTGCCGATCGGCGATATTATTGCCAACGCCTGGGGAAAGGTAGTGGCCCGCAGCGAAGCCGCAGGCCGGCCGATTGGCGCGATCGATGCCTTCATTGCTGCAACGGTGGAGACCTACGATTTCATACTTGTGACGCGCAATGCTTCGGACTTCGAATCCTCCGTCAAGAGCATTCTAAATCCTTGGAGCGGGGACAACACCCGTTCGCCCTCAGACAGCACATGATGCACGAACAGCAATGAGAGCAATCGACCGAAGCCCAGGACTCCATATACTCCGCTCGGACGCGGACTGGCGGAAGTTAATGTCATGATCGAACCGAAGCCCGGCGTCATTGCGGTCGGCGAAGTGATGATCGAGCTCACCCGCGGGCCCGACGGCCGCTACGGCCTTGCGTTCGGCGGCGATACGTTCAACACCGCGGTCTATCTGGCGCGCGCCGGGATCGACGTCGCCTATGCGACCGCGCTCGGCGATGATCCCTATTCCGACGCGCTGCTGGCGCTGGCGGCGGCCGAAGGGGTTCGCACCGAGCTGATCGTGCGCGTGCCGGACCGCACTGCGGGGCTCTATCTGGTCGAAACCAACGCCAACGGCGAGCGCAGCTTCTGCTATTGGCGCGACCATGCGCCCGCGCGCGACCTGTTCGAGCTGCCGCAATGGGGCGTGATCGCCGAACGCCTGCTCGCCTGCCGCCTGATCTATTTCTCCGGCGTCACGCTCTCGCTCTATTCCAATGTCGGCATCGGCCGCTTCCTCGCTTTGGTCGAGCTTGCGCGCAAGAACGGCGTCAAGATCGCGTTCGACGGCAATTTCCGCCCGCGCGGCTGGAAAGGGGATCTGGCGCGCACCCGCACCGTGTTCATGGAGGCGCTCAAGCGCGTCGACATCGCGCTGCCGACGTTCGACGACGAAGCATTGCTGTGGGGCGACGCGAGTCCCGACGCCACCGTCGAGCGGCTGCAGGCGTTCGGCATCGGCGAGATCGCGGTCAAGAACGGCGCCAAGGGCGCGCTGGTGCTCAACGCCGGCGCGCGCGAGCTCGTCCCGGTGCCGCAGATCGTCGTGCCGACCGACACCACCGCGGCGGGCGACAGCTTCAACGCCGCCTACCTCGCGGCGCGGCTTGCCGGCGAAACCCCGGTGAGCGCCGCCGCCTCGGCGCATCGGCTGGCCGGCGAGGTCATCCGTCACCCCGGCGCCATCATGCCGCGCGCCGCCGCGGTGCATTAGCCGCTGGCACGTTTCCTCAGCGGCGCAATCCCGCCGCCTCGCGCGCGAGTTCGGTGATTCGCGCGAAATTCCCGGCCGCGACCGCGTCCTGCGGCGCGGGCCAGGAGCCGCCGACCGCGACCACGTTCGGCAGCGCGAGATAGGCCGCGGCATTGCGCAGGTCGATGCCGCCGGTCGGGCAGAATTTGAGCTGCGGACAGGGCGCCGCGACCGATTTCAGCCAGGCGATTCCGCCAGACGGCTCGGCCGGAAAAAACTTGAGGACGCGAAAACCGAGCGCCGAAAGCGCCAGCGCTTCCGATACGCTGGCGCAGCCCGGCAGCGCCGGCACCGGTGCGGCCGCGAGCGCCGCGGCGAGCGCCGCCGTGGTGCCGGGGCTGACGAGATATTT
>VAZU01000251.1 GCA_005884745.1 Alphaproteobacteria bacterium | reverse complement strand
AGGGTGTGGGCATCCTCTACTGGGCCGCCGGGCTCCAGGCCCGCGGCCGAGGGCCGGCGCATGGAATATAGCGGATGGCAGGGCAGAGCAACCCCTGGCTGAGCCGCCTCCAACTGCGCCGCGGCCCCGAGAGCCGAGAAGGACGGCTCACCGGACCCACCTCCGCAATCATCCTTCCTGGCCGGCGCGGGAGTCTTCGCGCGATTCCCCGGCAAGATGCTCTCATTATGCTCTGCCGGCGCGTCGCACTTCCGGATCCTCATCGACGATCTCGAACGGCATCCCGATCGAATCGTACCAGGAAATCAGCAGGGCCACGCCGATCATCGCCGCGATCCCCAGTGCGCTGACGAGCGCCTGCATCGCAACGCCGGCCGCGATGTCGACCGTGGCAAAATGCCCGGCAAAAGCCAGGACTATTCCGAGACCGAATATTTCGAGCGAGTGCTGCCCGACGCGAATGAGCGGCCGTAGCACCGGGGACGCGAGCATTCGCCAGTCGCGCGGAACGAACCGGACCACGAGTGCGGCAAGCGCCAGGAAATGCGCGAACCGCAGCAGATCGAGATTGCTCTTGTCGATCGGGTAGAGGAGCTTCGCCATCCAGCCCGGCACGAGCCGGGCAAGCTGCGGGAAATGCCAGGTCATGACAATGAGAAAAGCGAACACGAGATAAGCCGCCGCGAGCGTCAGGACGGCGGGCGAACGCGCGAACCGTTGCAGGCGGACGGCGCCGCCCAGCGCGCACCAGGCGCCGAACACGAACAGGAGCTGCCAGGCGAACGGGTTGAAATACCAGGACCCGGTGGGATACGCGGGGAGGTTCCAGTCCAAGCTCCGCGCCAGCGCATTGAGCGCGACCGAGGCCGCCAGTCCCGCAGTGGGATTTCGGGTGAGCAGCCAGAGAAACGGCGGAAATCCGAGCATCAGCATCACATAAAGCGGCAAGATGTCGAGGTTCACCGGCCTGAACTTGAGCAGCAGCGCCTCGAGCATCGCCACATCAGGCTGCTGGAGAAAAATCTGTAGATTCGCCTCTTCGGTATAATAAGCGCTGCTGCCGGCCAGATACGCGATCTCCGCTATATAGACGACGAACAGGAAAATCTGCGCGAGATAGATCTGCCAGGCGCGGTTCAGGATCCAGGCCGCGGCGTCGATCAACCCCCGCCGCCGGATCACCGCGCCATAAACATAGGCGTTGGCGTAACCGGAGATGAAGATGAAGATCTCGGCCGCATCGCTGAATCCGTAGTTGCGAACCGTGACCCAGCTGACGACGTTCGACGGGATGTGGTCGAGGAAGATCAGCAGCAGCGCCAGCCCCCGGAACAGGTCGAGCCTGAGATCGCGAACGATGCGCACGGGAGCAGGAGGCATCTGATCTCGCCACGGTCGGAATGGCCCGGCCATACACGCGTTCCCGGATCATAACCGAAGACGTGGACGCGCGGGTCTAGTCCGCGCGAAGCGGCGATGCCGCGGCGCCTCGTTCGCTCGCGCCTTGGCCGTGCACCTGGGGCATGGCATGGTGGGGCCGCGCGGACATCTGGCCCGTTGCGCGCGAGCACTCGGAGCGAGGGATGGGGTACGCAGCCATCTTGGTGCACGTCGATGCGGACGAGGATTCGGATCCGCGGACCCGATTGGCGCGCGAGCTTGCCGCCCGGTGCGATGCAACGCTGATCGGGGCTGGGGCCTGGGCTCTGCAATCGGAGGGAGCCGGAGACATCGCCGGCGGCGAGGAGCATGGGAGCGACGGCGCGGACTTCGTCGGCGGCGAGGAACCGGACAAGCCGGAAGTCGAGGAGATTTCCGCATGGCTGGGCCGGCTCGGCAGCCATTTCCGATCGAACGCAGGCGACAAGCCGGTCGAGTGGCGCTCCGCGGTGGATTTTCCGACCGAATTCGTGGTGCGCCAGGCGCGCGCCGCGGACCTGGTGATCGTCGGGCCGGATCGCACCGGCGATTCCTATCGTTCGCTCGATCCTGGCACCACGGTCATTCACGCCGGCCGGCCGGTGCTGTTGGTGCCGAGTGGAATCGATTCGCTCCAAGCCCGCCGAATCCTGATCGGATGGAAGAATACGAGGGAAGCGCGCCGCGCGGTGCGCGATGCGCTGCCGTTGCTGCGCCTGGCCGAGGAGGTGCTCGCCGTGCACGTCGCGGAGATGGGATGGCAGTTCGATACCGGGTCGGACGTCGAGGACGCCGCCAATTATCTCGCACGCCACAAGATCAAAATCCGGACCAAGATCGAAGCGAAGCCGAAGGCCAGCGGCGCCGGCGAGCTCCTCCGTTCGGCCAAGGAGCAAGGCGCGGATCTGATCGTAGCCGGCGGCTACGGCCGCAGCCGACTGGGCGAATTCATCTTCGGCGGAGTGACGCGGGAATTGCTCACGACAAGCCCGATTTGTTGTCTATTCTCGCATTGACGCTTGCCGTCCGCCCGGCGGGAATTTGCGCGTTGCGCAAGATGTAGGGTGGGCAAAGCGAAGCGTGCCCACCGTTTCCAAGGATTAGAGATCAGAACCAGAATCGGAAACAATTATCGCCTGGTTTTCTGGTCCGGGAATCTCGTTCCTGTCGGTGGGCACGGCCCCGCCGGCAGTGTCCGCCGAAAGGCTCATCTTGGTCGGAGGATGGCGGGGCCTTTGCCCACCCTACGTCCTGCACCTGGAAAGATCCGATTGATGCGCGCCGTCGTTCCGGTCGAGCGCGATGTGAGGCTCGATCTCTTCCGCGGGCTTGCGCTCTGGCTGCTGTTCCTGGATCAGCTGCCCTCGGCGGTGGTGAGCGCTTTCGCCATTCGCAGCTACGGCTTCAGCGACGCCACGGAAATCATCGTTTTCGTATTCGGCTACACGGCCGGGTTCGTCTACGGGCCCCTGATGCGCGAGCGCGGCTTCGTGGTGGCAACCGCCAACATCCTCAGGCGCGCCTGGCAGGTCTACGTGGCGCACGTGTTCCTGTTCGTGTTCTACATCGCGGAGATCGCCTACGTCTCGCGGCGCTTCGACAATCCGCTGTTCGCCGAGGACACCAATATTTTCGAGTTTCTGCATCGGCCCGACGTGGCGTTGTTCCAGGGGCTGATGCTCAATTTCAAGCCGGTACACATGGATGTACTTCCCCTGTACATCCTGCTGCTGGTCGCCTTCGCGCCGGTCCTGTGGCTGCTGCTGCGCCGTCCCGCCCTGGCGCTGGCGGCTTCGGCGGTGGTTTATGCACTCAGCCGCAGGTTCGGTTGGAACCTGCACGCCTATCCGGCCGGGGAATGGCCGGACTCGGTCTGCCCCGAACCGTGCAGGCCCTGATCCACTCCCGCCCGGCGCTGATCATCGCCGCGGCTTATCTTGCGCTGTCGCTCGCCGTGGTGACCGCACTGTTCTTTCCGCGCGCGAGCGGCTACGTGCCGACCTGGCTCGCCGATGCGGTCTACCCGATCGATAAGACCGATCTCGACCCGGTGCGATTCGCGCACGTGCTGGCGCTTGCCGCGGTCGCCGTGCATTTCGTGCCCCAGGATTGGGCCGCGCTGAAATGGCGGGGCTTGCTTCCGTTGATCGGGTGCGGCCAGCACCTCGTGGAGATCTTCTGCGTCGGCGTGTTCCTGACTTTCGCCGCCCAATCGATCTTCGTGGAAGTAGCGGATACGATACCGGTGCACCTGTTGGCCGGCGCGCTGGGAATTGCCGTCATGAGCGCGGTCGCGCAGTTCATTTCCTGGTTCGTGCCGCTCGCGGCCGGAGCGCGGCCGCGTGCAGCGGTTGGCGCCTAGCACGCGGGCGGACCGGGCCAGTCGCAGATCATTGCGGAATCCCGCGGATTGCATTATCCAATCAACGTCCTGCTCGCGTGCCGCAAAACCGCCGTCATCCCTGGGATATCATCGGCGGATGCGCTCGCGATCGCAGTCCGGGGCATCCGAGGGGCAAGAACATGCGGAAAGCTTCGAGGTGCTTTCTGCTCGCCATGATGGTCATGGTGAGCGCCGCCGGAACCGCGTTCGCCGGCGAAGATGAAGACGAGGATACTTTCGAGCAGAAGGTCATCAAGAAAATTA
>VAZU01000276.1 GCA_005884745.1 Alphaproteobacteria bacterium | reverse complement strand
GCGATTGCATGGTTTCGGCCACGTTCATGCGCTCCTGGTGTTCTTGCGGTTCATGGCGGCGATATCGAGCGCCTCCGGCTGCTGCGCGGCGTGAGGATGATCGGGTCCCTTGTAGACGCGCAAATTTCCGAGCTGACGGCGTCCCAGCGGCCCCCGCGGCAACATGCGCTCGACCGCCTTCTCGACGATGCGTTGCGGGAACCGGCCCTCGAGCACGAATTTCGCGGTGCGCGCCTTGATGCCGCCGATGTGGCCGGTGTGGTGGTGATAGACCTTCCGGTCGAGCTTGCGACCCGTCAGCACCACCTGCTCCGCGTTGATGACGATGACGTTGTCGCCGCAATCGACATGGGGCGTGTAGGTCGGCTTGTGCTTGCCGCGCAGCCGCAAAGCGACGATCGAGGCGAGCCGGCCGACGATGAGGCCCTTCGCGTCGATCAGCACCCATCTCTTCTCGACCTCGGCTGGCTTGGCCGAATAGGTCTTCATCTCGCTTGATCCCGAATTCCGGTGGAAGGCGCGAAACCCGCGCCAGCGCCGCTTCTAAACAACGGCAGGATCGGCGTCAACGCACTTTCCATGGGAATTATCGTTCGAAAACAACAAGATGCTATTTTGGTGTTATTTTACCGCCGCCCGAAGGAATCGAATAGGTCGAAGTCGCGTGCGCCGCAAGCTCGTCTTCGCCTTCCGAGCGGATCGAGACCTCGCCGACGGCAAGGCGCTTGCCGAGCTTGAGCAGCCGGCATTCGGCATCGAGCGCGCGCGGCCCGGGTTTCTTCAGGAAATTGATGCTCAGGTTCGTGGTCACCGCGAGCGGCACCCATCCGATCGAGGCGAGCACGGCGACGTACATCGTTGCGTCCGCCAGAGTCATCAGGGTCGTGCCCGAGATCGTTCCGCCCGGGCGCAGCGATTTCGGCCGAAAAGCGTATCGCAGCTGCGCCATGCCGTGCGCGATCGCCACAATGGAAAGGCTGCTGCCGGGATGGAAGGCCTCCGGGAACTCGGCTGCCAGCCGACCCCGGAGCTCGTCGAGCGCGATGGCCGGATCCGGCACGGAAGCCCCCTTTCCCGCCTCCCCGCCTCGGCTTGACTTTCGGCGGCCGGAGGCCACTTTCCGGATACAATGGTATCGTGTTCTCGGAAAGACCTCGGGTTCCAGCGATGAACGCGCCGGCTCCGGCACTGCGCAATGCTCCCGCGCTGCTGCGCGAGACCCGCAACGGCATCGCGCTCCTGACCATGAATCGCCCCGAGCAGCGCAACACGCTGTCCGAGGCGATGCTCGCGTCCTTTGCGGAGGTGCTCGCGCAGATCGCCGCCGACCGCGCCGTGCGCGCGGTGGTGCTGGCGGCCAACGGTCCCGTGTTCTGCGCCGGCCACGATCTCAAGGAGCTCACCGCCCGCCGAGCGGACGCCGACGGCGGCAAGAGTTATTTCCAGTACATCATGGAAACCTGCAGCAGCGTCATGCAGGCGATCGTCGGCCTACCGCAGCCGGTCATTGCCGCCGTGCAAGGCCTGGCCACCGCGGCCGGTTGTCAGCTCGTCGCGAGCTGCGATCTTGCGGTTGCTTCCGCGCAGGCGAAATTCTGCACGCCCGGCGTCGATATCGGCCTGTTCTGCTCGACCCCGATGGTCGCGCTGTCGCGCAACGTGGCGACCAAGCATGCCATGGAGATGCTGCTGACCGGCGATATGATTTCCGCCGATGAGGCGCAGCGCATCGGGCTCGTCAATCGCGTCGTCGAGCCCGGACGGGAGACCGACGCGGCGCTCGCGCTCGCCCGCAAGATCGCGGAAAAATCAACCCTCACCGTCAAGATCGGCAAGGAAGCGTTCTACCGGCAGCGCGAGATGCCGCTCGCCGAGGCCTATCGCTATGCTTCGCAGGTCATGGCCGAGAACATGATGGCGCGCGACGCCGAAGAAGGCATTTGCGCCGTGCTCGACAAGCGCGCGCCGCGCTGGGAGGACCGCTGATGGCGATCTCCAGCTGGCGCCTTGAGCTGTCACGTGTAACGGCGAGCTTGCTCCGGTTACCTCCCCCCTTGTGGGGGAGGTCGGTTCGCACCATCCGAAATCGGCAATTTCCGATTTCGGCATTCGCACTGGCCAAGTCGGAAACATCCGACTTGGCATGCGCGCGAACCGAGAGGGGGTATCGACATTCGGGGGAACAGCGCCCGGCCCAATGAGCCGGCGGAACCCCAGCCAGAAAGGCATATCATGGCTCGCAAGCTCATCTTGATTGTCGCGCTGATCGGCGCTGCGTCCTCGCCTGCATTCGCGCAATATCGGGGCAGTCAGGCGGAACAGGCCGCGTGCCGCCGCGACGCGGTGCATTTCTGCCGCGGCATTTCCGACGACGCCCAGGTAGAAAGCTGCCTCGTCGCCCATCGGCATCAGGTCAGTGCGCGCTGCCGCCACGTATTGCAGACCCACGGCCGTTAGCACTTGGCGTTTCGTTTGCGAGAACGGACGGCGGAGCACGGGCTCCGCCGTCGAGATCGCGGATCGGCGATGAACCACGACAGCTATCCGGATGCGTACATCCGCGGCATCCTCAATACGGTGAAATCGATCGCCATGGTCGGCATTTCGCCCAAGGAGAGCCGGCCGAGCTATTTCGCGTTCAAATACCTGCTGGAGCGCGGCTACAACATGATTCCGGTCAATCCCGGCCAGGCCGGCAAGGAAATTCTCGGCCGCAAGGTCTATGCGAGCCTGACCGACATTCCCGAGCCTGTGGACATGGTCGACGTCTTTCGCGCTTCCCAATTCGCGGTGCCGATCGTGGAGGAAGCCTTGCAGCTTCAGCCGCGTCCGCAGGTGATCTGGATGCAGCTTGGCGTGCGCAACGACGAGGCGGCCGCCAAGGCCGAGGCGGGCGGCCTCAAGGTCGTCATGAACCGCTGCCCCAAGATCGAGTACGGCCGGCTGTCGTCCGAGATCGGCTGGATGGGCGTGAATTCCCGGACCCTGACCTCGAAGAAAGCCAAGCTCCTGGGCGGCGGCGTGCAAAGAATGTCGCTCGATCGCGCGACGTTTGCGGGCGGCGCGACGCAAGCGGCCGAGCGCGCCCAGAAAAAGCAAGCCGAGGGCCAGGACTAACCGATTCCGCTGCGCCTCCCGCAGCCGGCTTGACGCTGGCGCCTCGTTGTTGAACACCAGCTTCCGTGTCTCCGACCGGGAATCATACCTAACCGGTTGATCGGTGCGCCCGCCACATCCTC
>VAZU01000275.1 GCA_005884745.1 Alphaproteobacteria bacterium | reverse complement strand
GTGGCGCAAGGTCGCCGCCCGCGCCTAACCGCAGGGCTCCCGCCGGGTCCGCCCCTTGGATCGCACCCTGCCGCTGATTCGAGGCGTTCGACCGCCTTCGGGGCGCGGCCGTGCAAAAAGTGAATCTCTATTCCATTTTTGAAGCCACAAGGATTTGTGGCTGCGGCTGGCCGTCGCCCCATGCCTTTGCGGTTCTAACGATTTGACTACAAAGGGGCTGTACGGCGGCGCGGATGTGGCACTATGGCGCGTCCCTTCCGCTGGACCCCGACTGCAATGCCGCTGCGTGCCCTGCTTTATCGTCGGCCGACCGAACCGCAGGCGATCGAAGTTTACTTCGATCGAGCGGTTTATCTCATTCGGCTGCGGCGGCATCGGCAGGCGCGCCGCTATACGCTGCGCATCCAGGCGGCGACGCGCGAAGTCATCCTCACCATGCCGCCGCGCGGCAGCCTCAAGGAGGCGCGCGGCTTCGCCGACAAGCACGGCGGCTGGATCGCGGCGCGGCTCAAACGGCTGCCGGAAGCGGCCCCGTTCGCGCACGGCTCCGAACTGCCGCTGCGCGGCCTTGGCCATCGCATCGTGCATCGCCCCAACAGCCGCGGCACGGTGTGGACGGAGCGCGACGGCAACGGCGCCCGCCTGCTGTGCGTGGCCGGCGACGGGCCGCACCTGGCCCGGCGCGTCGGCGATTTCCTCAAGCGCGAGGCCAAGCGCGATCTCGAGGCCGCGAGCCGGGATCATGCCGGACAAATCGGCGCGGCGATCAAGCGCATTTCGGTGCGGGACCAGAACAGCCGATGGGGCTCCTGCTCGACCACCGGCGTGCTGTCGTTCTCCTGGCGGCTGATCCTGGCGCCGCCGTTCGTGCTGCAATATCTCGCCGCCCACGAGGTTGCGCACCTCATCGAGATGAACCACTCCCGCCGCTTCTGGCGGCTCCTGAAACGGCTGTGCCCCGACATGCAGCGCGCAAAAATCTGGCTCGACGTGCACGGCACCGACCTGCATCGCTATGGCGAGACCGAAGACGGCGCGCATCTGCCGCGCAGCCTGCGGGGCCGCAAGTTCAACAATCGCGATTTCTGAAGGCGAGACGCCACAGGACAGGCGACGGACGACAGACAGCAAGCAGCCCGGTCACGATCGGCCCGGGTGTCTAGCCGGCTTCCTCGTTCTGTGCTCCGTCGTCTGCCCTGTGCCGTCTGCGCTCTGTCGCCGTCAGCGCCCGAACAGGCGATCGAGCAGCCAGCCGTCCAGGGTCGAGGGCGGCGGCGGGGGCGGCGGACGGCCCTGCTGGCGGGCGACGGCCTGCGAACCCCACGGCAGCGCTCCGGGCGGCACCGGCGCCGGCTCGAGCCCCGATCCGGATACGCCCGGCAGCTCGACGACCGCCACCCCCTGGTGCGCGATTTTCATGAACCGGCTCCAGATTTCCACCGGCAGGCTGCCGCCGGTCGTGTGATGCGTGGGCGAATTGTCGTCGTTGCCCAGCCACACCCCGGTGACGAGGTGCCCGGTGTAGCCGATGAACCAGGCGTCGCGAAAATCCTGGCTGGTGCCGGTCTTGCCCGCCGCCGGCCATCCCGGGAGCTGGCCGCGGCGCGCCGTGCCGCTGACCAGCGTCTCCGCCATCATGGCGTTCATCATGCCGACGTAGCGCTCCTCGACCACGCGCCCGAGGCTTGACTCGGCGCTCTCGTAGAGCGGCCTGCCCTCCCGCGTGCGCACGCGCTCGACCACGTGCGGCACGACGGCGATGCCGCCGTTCGCGAACGGCGCGAACGCGGCGATCATCTCGATGAGCGACACTTCGGAGGTGCCGAGCGCGATCGACGGATTGGCATCGAGCTTCGAGGCGATGCCGAGGCGATGCGCGGTGCGCACCACGGATTGCGGGCCGAGCTCGAGGGTCAGGCGGACCGCGACCGTATTGAGCGACTGCGCCAGCGCGCGCGTCAGCGTCACCGGCCCGAAATATTCGCGATTGTAGTTCTCCGGCCGCCAGCCTTTCACGTCGAGCGGCCGGTCCTCGCGCAATGTGTCGGGGGTCAGCCCGCGCTCGAGCGCGGTCAGATACACGAACGGCTTGAAGGCCGAACCCGGCTGGCGCTTGGCCGCGACCGCGCGGTTGAACTGGCTCTCGGTGTAATTGCGGCCGCCGACGAGCGCGCGCACCGCGCCCTCGGGCGTCATCGCCAGGATCGCGCCCTGGCCGACGGCGAATTTCTCGCCCTTCTGCGCGAGCTCGTCGACCAGCGCCTTCTCGGCCGCACCCTGCAGCCGGGAATCGATACTGGTCTCGACGACGATGTCCTCGTCGACCCGGCCGACGAGGTCGTTGAGCACGTCCATGATCCAATCGGCGACGTAGTTGCCGGATCCGCCGGGCGTCTGCTTGAGAATGCGCGGCGAATTGGTGATCGCCAGCTGCGCCGTGCGCTCGGTGATGAAGCCCGTCTCGGCCATCGCCACCAGCACGATCTGGGCGCGGCGCTCGGCGCCGTCGGGATTGCGGGTCGGCGCCAGGCGCGACGGGGATTTGACGAGGCCGGCGAGCAGCGCGGCTTCCGCGACCGTCACCTGCCGGGCCGATTTGCCGAAATAACGCTGCGCCGCGGCTTCGATGCCATAGGCGCCGGCCCCGAAATACACCCGGTTGAGGTAGAGCTCGAGGATCTGCTGCTTGGAGAACTTGCGCTCGAGCCAGAACGCCAGCACGAATTCCTGGAGCTTGCGGGTGATGGTGCGCTCCTGCGTCAGGAACAGGTTCTTGGCGAGCTGCTGGGTCAGCGTCGAGCCGCCCTGCGACACCCCCCGGTGCGCGAGATTCATCGCCAGCGCGCGGACGATCCCCAGCGGATCGACCCCGTAATGGGAATAGAACCGGCGGTCCTCGATGGCGATGAAGGCTTGCGGCAGGTACGGCGGCAATTCCTTGAGCGAGAGCGGCGGGCCGCTGGTATCGCCGCGGGCCGCCACCACGCGGCCGGAAAGGTCGACGATCTCGATCGCGGGCGGCAGCTTCGGCACTTCGAGCGACTGGATCGCCGGCAGATGCGCCCCGACCCAGGCAATCGCCGCGATCGCGGCGATGAAGGCCCACAGGCTGAGCACGACCGCCCAATAGAGCAGGCGTGCGAGACCGCGTCGGCCGCGGCCGGAGCTGCCGCCGCCCGCGCGGCGCCATGGCGCCGCCTCGCGGATGCTGTCCTCGCCGCGTCCGCGCGCGCGTTTTTTCTCGCTCTTGCTGCCCGGGCGGCGCTCCCCGCGCACGCGCGGGGCACGGGGCGCACGGGCCGGCTCGCCGGTCTCGCCCGCCTCCGCGGCGATGCGCTGGGCATCGGGTTTGCGGCGCGCTCGATGTTCTCGTCCCGGCGCCATGTCCCCTGCCGCGTCGTGCCCCGCAGCGCGGGACCTCGCGCGAACGCTAAGGCGGGCGGTTTAAAGCGGGGTTAACCAATCGGCGCGACAGACGGCGGGGGATGGACCAAGGACGAGAGAGGATCGAGGGCAGGCCACGAAACACGAAGAACGCGGCGATGCGAGCCTTGAACCTTGCGCACCCCGCGCTGTGCGATCAGAGACTAGGAGCAATGTGCGGATTGCCGGCAACTCCCGGCGCCAACATTCATCCTGTCCTGTGGTGCCGTCCAGCGAGACACCGATCACCAGTTCGGACCGCTTTTCTTCCATAGTGAGCCAGGGCATGCCGCCTCGCGGCGGCGTACCCGTAGGTCGCGACCGCCTGCCGTACTTGCGCGCAATAGGAGGAGCGAGCGGAGGAGGAATTCAATAGGAGGAGCGAGCGGAGGAGGAATT
>VAZU01000274.1 GCA_005884745.1 Alphaproteobacteria bacterium | reverse complement strand
CAAGTCTGGCCGATGGTGGCGGCCTGCTGATCGCCGGCGATGCCCAGGATGCGGATCGGGCCGCCGAACAGGCCGGGCTCGGTGACGCCGAAATCCGCGGCGCAATCCCGCACTTGGGGCAGCAGCGGCAGGGGCACGCCGAACAATTTTACCAGGCCCGCCTCCCATTCGCCGCGGCGGATGTCGAGGAGAAGCGTACGCGCCGCATTGGTCGCATCGGTGGCATGGACGCGGCCGCCGGTCAGACGCCACAGCAGAAAGCTATCGACCGTGCCGAACGCGAGCTTGCCGTCTTGCGCCGCTCTGCGCGCGCCCTCGACGTGATCGAGCATCCACGCGATTTTCGTGGCGGAGAAATACGGGTCGAGCACGAGCCCGGTCTTGTCCGTGACCTCCGGCTCGTGGTTTTGCGCGGCAAGCTTGGCGCACACGTCGGCCGTGCGGCGATCCTGCCAGACGATCGCGTTGTGGATCGGCTTGCCGGTGGCACGGTCCCAGATCAACGTGGTCTCGCGCTGGTTGGCGATGCCGATCGCGGCGACGTCTTTCGCCGCGATCCCCGCCTTCTCCATCACGGCCCGCACGGTCTCGACCGTGGTCGTCCAGATCGCCTCCGGATCGTGCTCGACCAGGCCGGGCGCCGGATAGATTTGCGGAAATTCCCGCTGCGCGACGGCGACGGGGAGGCAGGCGCGATCGAACGCGATGGCGCGCGTCGAGGTCGTGCCCTGGTCGATGGCGATCACGTGGGTCGGCAAGCGCATCCCCTATTCGGCGGCGGTCTTGGCTTCGCGCGCATCCGCCATGAAGCGCTCCAGCGCCTCGCGCGCTTCCGCGCCGAGCCGCAGCCCCAGCTTCGAGCGGCGCCATAGCACGTCCTCGGCACGCTCCGCCCATTCGCAGCGCATCAGATGCCGGACCTCGGCCCCGGTGAGCTCGGTGCCGAAGCAGGGCCCGAGGTCCTCGAGACTCCTCGCCTGGCCGAGGATGCGGTCGACCCGCGTCCCATGCGCGGCGACGAGGCGTCTCGCCTGCGCCTCGCCCAGAAACGGCCACAGCCCGCACGCGCGCGCCACGAGCGCCTCGAAACCGTCCCACGGGAAGTCGCCGCCCGGAAGCGGGGCGCGCGCGGTCCAGGCCGGGCCGGTCACGAAGAAGTCCGCGATCTTTTCCAGCGCCGCCTCCGCGAGCCGGCGATAGGTGGTGATCTTGCCGCCGTAAACCGTGAGCAGCGGCGCCTCGCGATGGGGCGCGTCGAGCGCCAGCACGTAATCGCGGCTGATGTCCTTGGCCGCTTGGGTGCGATCGCCGTGCAGCGGCCGCACGCCCGCATAGGCCCAGACCACGTGCTCGGGCTCGACGGTCTCGCGAAAGTAGGCGTTCGCGGTCCGGCACAGATAGGTGATCTCGTCGGAGCTTGCGGCGACCGCGCCGGGATCGCCGTCGTAGTCCTCGTCGGTGGTGCCGATCAGGGTGAAATCGCGCTCATACGGAATGGCGAAAACCACGCGACCGTCCCCGCCCTGGAAGATGTAGGCGTGGTCGTGCCCGAACAGCTTCGGCACGACGATGTGGCTGCCCTTGACGAGGCGCACCGGGATCGAGGTATTTCGCCGCAAGATCTGCTCCGCCACCAATGCGACCCAGGGACCGGTGGCATTGACGAGGACGCGGGCGGTCACGATCTCGCGGCGGCCGCCGCGGGATTTGAGCGCCAGCCGCCAGACCAACCCGTCGCGATCGGCGCGAGCAAGCCGCGTGCGGGTGCGGATGAGCGCACCGCGCTCGGCGGCATCGACCGCGTTGAGCACGGCGAGGCGCGAATCGTCGACCCGGCAATCGGAATATTCGAAGCCGAGCTTGTATCGGCGCTTGAGCGGCACGGCGACTTCGCCGTGGGTGAGGTCGAGGACCTCGGTGCCGGGCAGGATCTCGCGCCCGCCGAGCCGGTCGTAGAGAAAGAGGCCGGCGCGCAGCTGCCAGGCCGGGCGCAGCGCGTCGTGATGCGGCAGCACGAAGCGCAGCGGCCGGATCAGGTGCGGGGCGTTGCGCAGCAGCACCTCGCGCTCGGCGAGCGCCTCGTGCACGAGCCGCAACGCGCCTTGCTCGAGGTAGCGCAGGCCGCCGTGGATCAGCTTGGTCGAGGCCGAGGAAGTCGCCGAGGCGAGATCGTTCTGCTCGAGCAGCAGCACCCGGATGCCCCGCCCGGCCGCGTCACGGGCGATCCCCGCCCCGTTGATGCCGCCGCCGATGATGGCGAGGTCGAAATCGGCCATGCGCGCTCCTGCCTGCCGGCGCCCGATTTCTCGCGCGGGCACTTGGAATCGATTTCCCAGCATGGCGCGCTTTGCGGCCGGCGCTCAAGCGGCTGGGCGGATGACCTTCGCGGAGACCATGGACAGGAAGCTCGGCAAGCCGTGATTGGCGCAAAATCACGCGGATTCCGACACCGTCCGAATCGGTAAGCGGCTCCAAGGCCACGATTTTTTGCGTTTCGATTCGTCAAAATACGTCTTGTAGTTATTTGTTGCGCAATTTCGTCATACGATTGTCAATCGTGCCATCGCACGCGGCATCTGCCCGGCATCCCCCGATGTCACGGCGAGGAAACGGTGCAATGATGGGACGAGATTTCCGGTGGGAGTGCATCATGGATTATCGAGATCGCCGTATCGTCGTGACCGGCGGGGTCGGGGCGCTGGGCACTGCCGTCGTGAGCGCGCTGATCGAGGCCGGCGCGGTCTGCCACGTGCCCTGCCGCACGGCGGAGGAGGCGCAGCGGTTTCCGTACCGGGATCATGCGGCCGTGAAGCTTTCGGCGCCCGTCGACCTCGCCGACGAGGTCGCGGTCGACAAGCTCTATGCGGGCGTGCCGAAACTGTGGGCTTCGCTGCATATCGCGGGCGGATTCGCGGCGGCGCCGATCGAAGCGGCCGGCAAGGCTGACCTCTTGCGGCAGGTCGAGACCAATCTCGTCTCGGCGTATCTGTGCTGCCGCGCGGCGGTGCGGGCGATGGCGGGAAACGGCGGGCGGATCGTCAATGTCGCGGCGAGCCGCGCCATCGAGTGGCGCACCGGCGCCGGCATGACCGCCTATACGGCCAGCAAGGCCGCAGTCGCGGCGCTCACCGTGGCGCTCGCCGAGGAAGTCGTGAGCAAGGGCATTTTGGTCAACGCGGTCGCGCCCTCGATCATGGACACGGCCGCGAACCGTGCCGCCATGCCCAAGGCCGATCATGCGAAATGGCCCAAGGTCGAGGAGGTCGCCTCGACCATCCTGTTCCTCGCGTCGCCGGACAACCAGGTCACCCGCGGCGCCATCGTGCCGGTGTATGGGAGATCGTAAGGTGGAGGGGCCGTAGGGTGGGTTGAGCGAAGCGAAACCCCCAATCGCCAAATTCCCGGGCTGGATTTTTGCCGTGTTACGATCGTAGATGCATCGTATCGGGAGCAAACATCATGGCCGAAAATTTCAGCTT
>VAZU01000261.1 GCA_005884745.1 Alphaproteobacteria bacterium | reverse complement strand
CGCTATCTGGTGGTGCCGGGCTTGCGCTCTTCGCGCATCCACATCCTCGACACCAAGCCCGACCCGCGCAAGCCGAAGATCGTCAAAGTCATCGAGCCCGAAGAGATCGCGGAGAAGACCGGCTACACGCGGCCGCACACGGTGCATTGCGGGCCCGGCGGCATCTACGTCGTCGCGCTCGGCAACCAGGACGGCAAGGCGCCGGGCGGCATCTTCATGATCGATCACGAGAGCTTCGAGCCGCTCGGCCGCTGGGAGGTCGAGCGCGGCCCGCAGCGGCTGAGCTACGATGGCTGGTGGCATCTCGGCTACGACACCCTGGTGACGAGCGAATGGGGCACGCCCGACACCTTCGAGAACGGGCTCGTGCCGGAAATCCTGCTCGGCGGCAAATACGGCCGGCGCCTGCATTTCTGGGATTTCACCAAACGCAAGCATCTGCAGGAGATCGACTTCGGGCCGGAGTACCAGCTGGTGTTCGAGCTGCGCCCCGCGCATGATCCGACCAAGGCCTACGGCTTCGTCAATTGCGTCATCAGCCTCAAGGATTTGTCGTCGTCGATCTGGACCTGGCATCGCGACGGCGACAAATGGGCGGTGACGAAGATCATCGATATTCCGGCGGAGCCCGCCGACCCCGACCTCCTGCCGCCGGTGCTCAAGGGCTTCAAGGCGGTTCCCCCGCTCGTCACCGACATCGATCTGTCGATGGACGACCGCTTCCTCTACGTCGCCTGCTGGGGCACCGGCGACCTGCAACAATACGACGTTTCCGATCCGTTCAAGCCCAAGCTCACCGGCAAGGTGCGCATCGGCGGCATCGTCTCGCGCGCGAGCCATCCGGGCGCCAAGAACGGCGCGCTCAGCGGCGGACCGCAAATGGTCGAGATCAGCCGGGACGGCAAGCGGGTGTATTTCACCAACTCGCTCTACGGCGCCATCGATCCGCAATTCTATCCCAACGGGATCGACGGCTGGATGGTGAAGCTCGACGCCAAGCCCGCGGGCGGCATTGCGTTCGATCCGAAATTCTTCGTCGAGTGGCCGAAGTCGCATCGGCCGCACCAGGTCCGGCTCGACGGCGGCGACTGCTCGTCGGATTCATACTGCTATCCGTGAGACGGACGACGGAGAACAGACGAACGGGATGCTCAGAGCGTCATCCCGGCCAAGCGACCCCGCACCGGACGCGGGGGAGCGCGAGCCGGGACCTATGAACACCGGCTTCAGGACTGTAGATGGAACGATGGGTTCCGGCTCTCGCGCTGTGCGCTCGGCCGGAACGACGGTCCGATCCTTCCTCGCATGACCAGCGTACCCACCGAAGCATGGCCCTGGCTGGCGCTGGCCGGACTGGGTTTCTTCCACGGCATCAATCCGGCCATGGGCTGGCTATTCGCGGTCGCGCTCGGGCTGCATCGCAAGAGCGGCGCCGTCGTGCTGCTGTCGCTCCTGCCGATCGCGCTCGGGCACGCAGTGGCGATCGCGGTCGTGGTGTTCGCGGTTCTGGTGCTCGGTCTCGTGCTCGACCACGGCATGCTCGGCCGCATCGCGGGCACCATCCTGATCGGATGGGCGGCCTGGCACGCGATCTACGGCCATCGCCATCGCCTGCGGGTCGGCATGCAGACCGGCCTGGCCGGACTGGCGCTGTGGTCGTTCCTGATGGCAAGCGCACACGGGGCCGGGCTGATGCTGATCCCGGTGCTCATCCCCTTATGTCTTTCCGGCGCTCCCGGCGGCATGACGGCCGCGAGCGGCTCCGTCGCGCTGGCTGCCGTTGCCCTGCATACGGGGGTGATGCTGGCGACGATCGCCTTGGTTTCCCTCGTCGTGTACGAATGGGTGGGGCTCGCGTTCCTGCGCGCCGCCTGGATCAATCTCGACCTGGTCTGGGTGCTGGCGCTGGGTATCTGCGGGGCACTTCTGCTGGTCATCTGACGCTGCCGCGCTGCGCGCATGCTGCGCCGGGCGACCGCTCGGACGTTGCCCTGCTCCGTGGGGGCGGCCGAGCCGCGGCGGACCGACCCGGTGATCTTCAGCGAGGGATCCAGCCCGGGCCGCTGCAGGCTCGCGCGCAAAACGCAACCACCGGCGGCGGCGGCCGACGCAGGCTACGCATGCTGTAGTGCTCGCCGTCTCCAAAAATATTTTCTCATTGAAATCGAGGACCGCATGGCTAGGTTACGGCAAATTCATCGAGGGAGGTGTGCCATGGCACTGGCGATCAACGACACGGCCCCGGATTTCGAGGCGCGGACGACCGAGGGGCCCATTCGGTTCCACGATTGGATCGGCAATTCGTGGGTGGTGCTGTTCTCCCACCCCAAGGATTTCACCCCGGTCTGCACCACCGAGCTCGGCTACATGGCCAAGCTCAAGCCGGAGTTCGACCGGCGCAACACGAAAATCATCGGGCTGTCCGTCGATCCGGTCGACAGCCATGCCAAATGGGCGAACGACATCAAGGAGACCCAAGGCCATGCGCCGAACTATCCGATGATCGGCGACCCCGACCTGAAGATCTCGAAGCTCTACGGCATGCTGCCGGCGAGCGCCGGGACGAGCTCGGAGGGGCGCACGCCGGCCGACAATCAGACCGTGCGCAACGTGTTCATCATCGGGCCGGACAAGAAGGTGAAGCTCATCATCGCCTACCCGATGACGACGGGCCGCAATTTCGACGAGGTGCTCCGCGTGCTGGATTCTCTGCAGCTCACCGCCAAGCACAAGGTCGCGACCCCGGTGAACTGGAAACAGGGCGACGACGTGATCATCGCGGGTTCGGTCTCCGACGAGGAAGCCAAGAAGACCTATCCGCAAGGCTGGAAGGCGCCGAGGCCCTACATCCGCATCGTTCCGCAGCCGAGGACGTGACCGCGTTCCGCGTCGCGGTTGCTCGCGTACCGAACCGTTAACGATCCCCGCAAGCCGGAGAGAGATCCGGCTTGCGGCATTTCATATCGGCATCGCCGCCGCTTTCGCCGCTCGGCTGCCATCCGTGTGCAACGGCGCGCTGCCGGACAGCCGAACGCACCCACGCCAGCCGGGGCGATTTGCCGCGACAGGACTTTCTGAAAGCTTTTCCTACGTCTATGGCCTGGGTTTTTTATCTCAATACTGTTGCGTTCACGTTCATGCTTTACGGTCTCGCCGGGCGTTCCTTCGCCCCGCGGATGCGCGCATTCGACAAAATTTTGGGTGAGCTTGCCTACCCGGTGTTCCTGCTCCAATGGCTTGCCGGCCTCGTGACGCACTCGTGTTTTTTCCCGCGACCTCGCGCGGATGGACGCTCACGCCTGCGGCCACGCCGTTGATCCTCGTCGGCGCTTGCGGCCTCGCGTTTTTGCATCGGGCGCTGATCGAGCTCGCGGCTGCACGAGGCAAAACCGGCAGATCCGCCCGCCCGCGTGGCAAGCCTTACCCCCGCGGCCGAATAGCGGCCCGAACTCGGCGCGAGCGACGCCCCCGCCGCGACCGCAAGACCGGGCATCCGCCGATGGTTTTCGTCGTCGCCGGCGTGATTTTACCGGGCAAGTCGTTGAGGCCGTGATAGTTCCGACCGGGGCCGATCCGTGTCACCGCCACGGCGGAGAGGCCTCGAGCCCGGCGTTTGCGCCCGGCGGGAACCAGGATGAACTGCGGATTGTTCAAAGGCAAGGGGC
>VAZU01000253.1:1367-5057 GCA_005884745.1 Alphaproteobacteria bacterium | reverse complement strand
GAGGCCGCCGAGGCGCTGGTCGAAGACGAAGCGGCCTGATCGGCAATCCCATCGAATGCACAAAGGCCCGGCCGTTCGGCCGGGCCTTTGTCGTTCCGGGGCGCCGCTTCACCTTCCCCGCTTGCGCGGAAGGTGAAGGAGCCTCATTCCACCACCAGCTTGACCTGCTCGCCGGGCTTGAGCGCCTGTCCGGGCTGCAGCCCGTTGAGCACCAGGAAGCGGTCGAGCGCCCGGTCCGGGATCGCCATCCGGGCCGCCAGATGCTCCGGCGTATCGCCGGGCTTGACCGTGACGATTTTCAACCGCAGCGGCCGCGCCGTTTCGATCTCGGCGAGCGTCATGCGCCGGAAGCTCGCGACCGCGTCGCGAAAGGCCCGGTCGATCTCCGGGCTCTGCTGCTTGCTGGCGAAGATGAACCGGTACACGTCGCTGCCGAAGCGTAGCGCATAGAGGCGGAACGTCCATTCCTCGCCCCTGGCGATCGCGGTGGCGGCCGGGAAGCCGTTGATGCTCGTCGATTCGATCGAGCCGTGGTCGATGTTCTCGATCCAGCCGGAGGCCAGGTAATCGGCGAGGCTCTGCTCGACCGGCACTTGCACGACGTCGAGGCGCAACGCCTCGCCCCCGCCCTGATTGACCCCGAGCACCGCCTGCGCCGTGTTGTCGAGCACGAAGCCGCTCGGGGCGAGGAACGTGAAGCCGAGCCGCGGATGGATGAAGCGCCGGCCGCGCACGAAACCTTCGCTGGGGTCCTCGCCGTAGATGAGCCCGTCGATGCTGGCGAGATACGCGGCGCGGTCGCGCTCGCCGCTGCCGGGCGCGGAATATTGCCGGGCGTTGGCCTGCGTGATTTTCACGCGCTCGGGCGTCGCCGGGTGCGAGGACAAAAAATCCAGGTAGCGCGGATCGGAGCTCAAGCCCGATTGCGGCTTGAGCTCGGCGTTGCGGCCGAGCGAATTGAGGAAGCGCACCGCCGCGTAGGGATCGAACCCCGCGCGGGAGGAAATGCCGACCCCGATGCCGTCGGCTTCGAGCTCCTGGGCCCGCGAGAACGTCGCCAGCGCGATTTTCGATTTGGCCAGCGCCAGCGCCCCCATCTGCGGATCGTTGAACACGTCGGTCGCGACCCGGCTGACCAGCGCCGCCTGCTTGACCTGATCTTCGCGGATCGCCGCATGGCGGGCGATCACATGCGCCATTTCGTGTGCCAGCACCGATGCGAGCTCGGCATTGTCGTTGGCGAGCGCGACCAGCCCGCGGGTCGCATAGAGACGGCCGTTGGGCAGCGCGAAGGCGTTGACCGACGCCGAGTTGAGCAGCGTGACGCTGTAATGCAGGTCGGGGCGCTCGGAGGCTGCGACCAGGCGTTCCACCGTCTTGGCGATCAGCGCCTCGACCCGCGCGTCCTGATAGGTGCCGCCATAGGCCGCGAGAATGCGCTGGTGTTCGCGTTGCGCGGCCGGACTGGCTTCGGCTTGCTTCGCCGGCTCGGGCAGCACGGCGACGGCCTGCGGATCGAACCGGCCGCTCGCCGCGCATCCGGCCAGCACGAGAAGCAGCGCGAGCGAGCCCGCGACGGAACGCCACGGCGCTTCGCGTCTCCGATTCTCGTGCGCGAACGCTTGCACCCCCGCCCCTACCTCAATTGCGCTCCAGAACCTCGATCTGCTCCGGATGCGTGGCTTCGATCCACGGCCCGCCCCTTTGCTCGACGATCCCCCGGACACGGACCTGGCGGCCCTGCAGCCGGGCCGGCGCGACCCCCGCCGCCGCAAAGCCGCGCTCGTTGCGCTTGGCAATCGTGACCGCGAAATCTTCCGTCCAGCGCCGGCCGAAATTGACGAAGATGGTGGCTCCGCTTTCCCGGACCGACAGCACCTTGCCCTCGACGATCGCGAAGCGGCCGCGCTCGGCCGCGACCGCCGCGGGCTCGTCCGCCCGCATGATGCCATAAATCGGCTCCGCCCACACGCCCAGCTTGGCATCGCGCGCCTTGCCTTCGCGCGCCAAAAGCTCGCGGGCGCAGGCCCGGTCGCCGACCCGCGACGACACCCGAGCATGGCCGCGCTCGAGGAGATCCGCCTGGATCCAGCGTTCGGAACCTGGTTCGGGAACGAACAGCTGAACCAGCAGGCGTCCGTAGCGGTCCTGCTCCGCGCCGGCCGCGCCGATCCGCCGCAGGATGGCGTCGCGCCCGACCAGCGACGGCAGAACCTCGCCCGCACCTGCTTTCGGCCCAGCGGTGGGAATCTCGATTCCGGCAAGGCGCGCTTCCCGGCCGCCGTCGAGCAGCACGGTACGAGCATCCACGATCCCGGTCACGACGCCGGGGCCGATCGTGTCGAACTTGCAGGCGCCCACCATGAATGTCCCGCCGGTTTCGGGATGAGCCTCGAACGCAAGCACCGCGGCGAGCGCGATCAGCGCCCGCGCGAGGCGGCGGCCATGCCCTGTACGCGGACTATTCAACCAGGGGCTTCCGCCACGAAACCGGCCCAATGCGGCGACACTGCGGCGAATGCGGCTGCACGCGCCGGCGCGGCGCCGGCACTGCGCTCGTGCAGCATCACGGCTCATCGTCATCGTGCCCAAGCGGAATACGCGGCGGTTGCAAAGGCGATCCTGGTGTTGCCGCATATACCTGCCGGAAATAGCCGGCGTTGGGCAACGGGCGCAATTCCCGGCGGGCCTGTGGTAGCCTCGCGGACACGGGACCGACCATGCGGGCGGCACGAAGCGCAGCACTGCGGCTCCTCTACCTGGCGATCGCCGGCACGATCGTTCTGCCGCTCGTGCTGTTCGCCTATGCGTCCTGGGTCGACTACCGCGCGGCGCAACAAACCGCCGACGAGCGGATCGAGCGCTCGCTCGAAGTCGTGCACGAGCATGCGTCGAAAGTATTCGAGGCGGTCGACCTCGCGTTCCTCCAGGTCGCGCAGCTCTTTCGCGACATTCCCGACGAGCGCATCCGCGCGGACGAGCAGGCGTTTCACCTGCAGCTCAAGGCGATCAGCGATACCGCGCCCGAGATCCACTCGATCGTGCTGTTCGACCGCGACGGGCGTCCGCTCGTGTCCGGCCTGCTCTATCCGGTGCTGCGGGAGCTGAGCGCCGCGGACCGCGATTATTTCCGGGCTCAGATCGAGCGGGACGCCGGGGCGCACGTCGGCGAGATTCTGATTTCCCGCGATCCTCGCCTCGCGGCCGATCCGTTCTTCACGGTAAGCCGGCGCCGGCCGACGCCGGAGGGCGCGTTCGCCGGCGTGGTGCGGATCGGCGTCCCGCCGGCGGAATTCGAGCGGTTCTACGGCCAGATCGGCCGGGTGCCGGGCTCGCAATTCTCCATGCTGCGCGAGGACGGCCGGTTCCTCGCGCGCTATCCGCCCCCGGCGGACCGCAGCCTGCGGCTCGACGAGAGCTCCGCGTTCCAGCGAACCATTTCGGCGAGCCGGCTCGGCGGGGTTTACATTTCGCTCTCGCCGGTCGACGGCATCGAGCGGCGCATCGCCACGCGCAAGCTCGGCAACCGCCCGGTCTATCTCAACGCCGGAATCGAAATCCGGGTGATTCGCCGGGAATGGCTCTCGGTGATGCTGGGGCGCCTCGCATTCGGCCTGCCGGCGACGGCCATCATGGCGGTGAGCCTCGCGCTGGCGCTGGCACGCACCCGCAAGCTGCACGACGAGGCCG
>VAZU01000253.1:0-1269 GCA_005884745.1 Alphaproteobacteria bacterium | reverse complement strand
GAGGATGCGCGCTATCTCGACATGATCGCCGGCGCAGCCAAGCGCGCCGAGAACCTGACGCGGCAACTGCTGTCGTTCTCGCGCCGGCAGGCGCTTGCCCCGCAGGTGATCGACCTACCGCAGCGCATCCCGCAATTCCGGGATCTGCTCAATCCGTCGCTGCGCGGCGACATCGAGCTCGTCATCGAGGTGCCGCGCACGCCGTGCCCGGTGAAGGTCGATCCCGCCGAATTCGAGCTCGCGATCCTCAACATCGCGGTGAACGCCCGCGACGCCATGCCGAGCGGCGGCAGGCTGTCGATCCGGGTGCGCCCGGTGACGCTCGCGCACGGGCCCGAGGACCTGTCCGGCGCATTCGCCGAGATCGCGATGACCGATACCGGGCGGGGCATTCCGGCCGAGGCCCTGCCGCGCGTGTTCGATCCGTTCTTCACCACCAAGGAGGTCGGAAAAGGCACCGGACTGGGCCTGAGCCAGGTGTACGGCTTCGCCAAACAATCCGGCGGCGCCGTCACGGTCGCCAGCACCCCCGGACGGGGCGCGACGGTCGTGTTGTATCTGCCGCTCAGCGGCGAGCCGCCGAGCGCGGAGGTCCGCGACAAGGAACTGCACCTCGCCGAGCATGCGGGCGGGACCGTGCTCCTCGTCGAGGACAACGAGGAGGTCGCCGCAGTGTGCCGCTCCTATCTCGACCAGCTCGGCTTCGCGGTCGAGCACGCCGCGACCGCCAAACAGGCACTGGCGGTGCTCGAAAACGACAAGCCGATCGAGCTGATGTTTTCCGACATCCTGATGCCGGGCGAGATGAACGGCGTCGAGCTGGCGCGCGAAGCCCGCCGCCTGCGGCCAAAGATTCCGGTGGTGCTCACCACCGGCTACAGCACGAGCGCCGACGCGGCGCTGCGCGAGGGTTTTGTCGTGCTGCGCAAGCCCTACGATCTCGAAAGCCTGCGGAAAATGCTCTGCGCGGCGTTCGGCGGCACGCAGGCCGCGGCCGCGGCGATGCATTGACTCGGCAATGTCGCCGAAAGCGATGATGGCGATCGCGGCCCGATCATTGACGGCGGCCGGACCGTGGAGTGATAAAGGGAATTGGCGCGGCGCGGCTCGGGGCGCTTCCATTGATGGGAAGCCAAAAGCCCGACCGGCACGCAAGCGACTGAAACTACAACACGGTCCCGTAGCTCAGCCGGATAGAGCAGCGGTTTCCTAAACCGAAGGTCGGAGGTTCGAGTCCTCTCGGGACCGCCAATCCACTTGTTTGACGAT
>VAZU01000257.1 GCA_005884745.1 Alphaproteobacteria bacterium | reverse complement strand
CATCATTCTGTACGTCAAGGCCGGCTACCACGGTAGTGAGGGAGTGGACATCAAGAGCTACGGGCTGGCCAATCCGGAATTTCCGCACCAAAGCACCGCAAATCAGTGGTTCAGCGAATCGCAATTCGAAAGCTATCGCGCGCTGGGCTTCCGGATCACGGACGAAGTATTGCATCGCGCGCTCGAGCGCCTGGGGTACCCGGCGCAAGCGTCGATCGAGCAGATTCTGGAAAACGTCTCGGGCAGCATCACCAAGCCCCCGGCGCAGCCGCCGACCGGCAGGATTCGACGACGGCCGCCGATCCCAGCTGCGGCACCGGCCGGTACAACGCCGGGGCAGGCTTCGGAAGGTACTTAGCCCTCACACGTCGACGCTGGCCGCGAGCGCGTTCTCCTGGATGAACTCGCGGCGCGGCTCGACCACGTCGCCCATCAGCTTGGTGAAGATGTCGTCGGCCTCGTCGACCTCCTTGACCCGCACTTGGAGCAGCGAGCGCGCGTCGATGTCGAGCGTCGTCTCCCACAATTGGTTGGGGTTCATCTCGCCCAGCCCCTTGTAGCGCTGCAGCGCCACCCCCTTGCGGCCGGCCCCGGTGATCTCCTCGAACAGCCCGACCGGGCCGTAGATCGGCTTTTCCTCGTCCTTGCGGCGCAGCGTGCCGGGCTTGGCATAGACCTCCTGCAGCGAGGCGGCGAAATCGTCGAGCTTGCGGGCATCGGCCGAGCCGAGCAGCGCCTGGTCGATGATCGCGACTTCCTCGACCCCGCGCACCGTGCGGGAGAAATGGAAGCCGTTGTCGAAATGGCCTTCCCAGCCGCGCTCGGTCTCCTCCGAGAGCGCATCGAGCCGGCGGGCGATATAGAGCGCGGCGGCCTCGGCCTTCTGCGGATCGCCGGTGATCTGCGGCGTGAGCACGCCGGCGATCGAGGCCTGCTCGACCACCTTGCGGTTATAGCGGCTGTGCAGCCCGGCAAGCAGGTTGCGGATCGTGCGCGCCTCCTCGACCAGCCGCCGCAGGTCCGCGCCGGCGCGCTCCTCGCCCGCATAGGTGCGCAGCACCACATCCTCGAGCCCCGACCCGATCAGATAATCCTCCAGCGCCCGCTCGTCCTTGAGATATTGCTCGGACTTGCCGCGCGTCACTTTGTAGAGCGGCGGCTGCGCGATGTAGATGTGGCCGCGCTCGATCAGCTCCGGCATCTGCCGGAAGAAGAAGGTCAGCAGCAGCGTGCGGATGTGCGAGCCGTCGACGTCGGCGTCCGTCATGATGATGATCTTGTGATAGCGCAGCTTGTCGGCATTGAATTCCTCGCGGCCGATGCCGGTGCCGAGCGCGGTGATCAGCGTGCCGATCTCCTGGCTGCCCAGCATCTTGTCGAACCGCGCGCGCTCGACGTTGAGGATTTTTCCGCGCAGCGGCAGCACCGCCTGGAACTCGCGATTGCGGCCCTGCTTGGCCGAGCCGCCGGCGGAATCGCCCTCGACGAGGAACAGCTCGGATTTCGCCGGGTCGCGCTCCTGGCAATCGGCGAGCTTGCCGGGCAGCGAGGCGACGTCGAGCGCGCCCTTGCGCCGGGTCAGCTCGCGCGCCTTGCGCGCCGCCTCGCGCGCGGCGGCGGCCTCGACCACCTTGCCGACGATCATCTTGGCTTCCGAAGGATGCTCCTCGAACCAGGCCTGCAGCAGCTCGTTGATCACGCCCTCGACCACGGGGCGCACCTCGGAGGAGACCAGCTTGTCCTTGGTCTGCGAGGAGAACTTCGGGTCCGGCACCTTCACCGAGAGCACCGCGGTCAGGCCCTCGCGGCAGTCGTCGCCGGTGAGCGCGACCTTGTCGCGCTTGGCGATGCCTTCCGCATAGCCGGTGACCTGGCGCGTGAGCGCGCCGCGGAAGCCGGCGAGATGCGTGCCGCCGTCGCGCTGCGGGATGTTGTTGGTGAAGCAGAGCACCGTCTCGTGATAGCCGTCGTTCCAGGTGAGCGCCGCCTCGACCGTGATGCCGTCGCGCTCCGCCTTGATGACGATGGGGGCGGGGATGAGCGGGGTCTTGTTGCGGTCGAGATATTTGACGAAGGCCTCGACCCCGCCCTCGTAGCGCATCTCCTCGCGCTTCTCGACGGCATGGCGCTTGTCGGAGAGGACGATCAACACCCCGGAATTGAGGAAGGCGAGCTCGCGCAGCCGGTGCTCCAGCGTGGCGAAATCGAACTCGAGCATGGTGAAGGTCTTCGGCGAGGGCAGGAACGTCACCTCGGTGCCCTGCCGATCGTGGGCGGCGCCCACGGCCGCGAGCGGCGCAACCGCGACGCCGTCGCGGAACTCCATCGCGTGCTCCTTGCCGTCGCGCCAGATTTTCAGCTTGAGCCAGCTCGAGAGCGCATTGACGACGGAGACGCCGACCCCGTGCAGCCCGCCGGAAACCTTGTAGGAATTCTGGTCGAATTTTCCCCCGGCATGCAGCTGCGTCATGATGACTTCGGCGGCGGAGACGCCCTCGCCCTTGTGGATGTCGGTCGGAATGCCGCGGCCGTCGTCGACCACCGTGCAGGAGCCGTCGGGATTGAGCGTGACCACGACCTCCTTGGCGTAGCCGGCGAGCGCCTCGTCGATGGCGTTGTCGACGACTTCGTAGACCATGTGGTGGAGGCCCGAGCCGTCCTCGGTATCGCCGATATACATGCCGGGGCGCTTGCGGACCGCGTCGAGGCCTTTGAGGACCTTGATCGATTCCGCGTCGTAGTCGGAGGGCGCCGGCCGCGGCAGTTTTTGGCGGGCAGGTTCGGCCATGGGGGTGTTCGAATCGCTCACGAATTTGGCGCGTCGCGGCATTGGGTGTGACACGAAATATCGAGGCCGTACAGCGCAAAGTGGGCAGGGATAACGCGCTGTTTGTGCTTAGCTTTTCGGTCGATCCGGGCCGTGGAAAACGCGCTGGGAGGAAAGCCTTTTACCAAGCAGAATATAGGGTCGGAGAACACTTATCGCCACGGCTCGACGCGCCCCGGGCTGACCGCGAATACCTGCGCGCGCGGTGCGATCTCGGCAAAGGCCGCGGGGTCGGCGCCGCTCAGAAAAACCTGCGCGCCGAGGTTTTCGAGCGCCTCGAACAGCGCGACCCGCCGCGCCGGATCGAGATGGGCGACGACCTCGTCGAGCAGCAGCACCGGCGAAAACCCGGTCATGTGCGCAATCAGGCCCGAATGCGCCAGCACCAGATCGATCAGCAGCGCCTTCTGCTCGCCGGTCGAGGTCTCGCCCGCCGCGATCCCCTTGGGGCCGTGAACCACGTGCAGATCGGTGAGATGCGGGCCGTCGAGCGTGCGGCCGGCGGCGGCATCGCGGCCGCGACCTTGCTCGAGGGAGGCGCGGTAGCGATCCTCGACCTCGCTGGCCGGGTGCGCCTCGAGCGCGTTCTCGACCGATCCGGATAGCGCGATGCGGGCCCACGGAAACGCCGAAGTCCGATCCCGGCGTTGGGCGAGCGCCGCGCCGAGGCGGCGCACGGTCTCGACCCGCGCGGCGGCGACCGCGACCGCGAGCTCGGCGGTCTCGCGCTCCACCGCATCGAGCCAATGCGCGTCCAGGTTTCTCTCCTCGAGCAGGCGGTTGCGCGAGCGCAGCGACCGCTCGAGCGCCGCGACCCGGCTGCCGTGGCTGGCATCGACCGCGAGCACCAGCCGGTCGAGGAAGCGCCGCCGCTCCGAGCCAGGCCCGGGCCGCGGCGGACGTCACCGGCTCGCGATCGATGCGGCATTGGCGGGCCCGCACTTCGGCTTCGCCCAACGGCCGCTCGACCCCGGTACCGAGCGTGGCGAGCCCGAGCGCGCCCTCGACTTCCGCCGCGACCGCCCAGGAGCCGTCGCCTTCCGAGAACGCCACGTCTTCGAGCGTTGCCCGCCGCAAGCCGCGGCCGGGGGAGAGAAACGAGATCGCCTCGAGCAAATTGGTTTTTCCCGCGCCGTTCGGGCCCAGCAGCACCGCCGGCCCGTAGTCGAGCGAAATTTGCGCCGCCCGATAGCTGCGGAAATTGGTCAGCGCCAGGCGGCGGATGCGCGCCGCCGCGGGCTGAACAGCCACTGTT
>VAZU01000256.1 GCA_005884745.1 Alphaproteobacteria bacterium | reverse complement strand
CGAAATCCGCGACGTAGTTTCCCACGGTGGCCTGCCGGCGAAAGCCGAGACCTTCGATGCGGTGCGCCTTGATGTACCGCCACAAGAACGTCTCGGCACGCGTCATCGTTTGGCGGAGGTCCTTCGCTCGCCCTCGATGTTGTTTGCTCACCGCCGCATGCGGCATGTCAGTGACCCCCCTCCCTAACCCTCCCCCACAAGGGGGGAGGGAACCGGCCAAGTATGCGGCACCTTCCCGCACGGCTCTCCAGGGGAGGGTGGGCTCACAGTTTGTGGCAGTCAATTCGCAGTACGCACCTACTTCGCTTTACTGCGTTTCTCAACCACCCCCGCCCGCCTCGGTCGCCAGCCAGGCCTCGCCGCAAGCCTTGGCGAGCTCGCGCACGCGCAGAATGAAGCTCTGCCGCTCGGTCACCGAGATCACCCCGCGGGCATCGAGCAGATTGAAGATGTGGCTCGCCTTGATGCACTGGTCGTAGGCGGGCAGCGCCATCCGGTGGCGGCGCACGTTGCCCTGCGTCACCCAGCCGTCCTCGAGATATTTGCGGCAAGCGGCTTCCGCCATGCGGAACTGCTCGAACAGCATGTCGACGTCGGCGCTTTCGAAATTGTGCCGCGAATATTCCTGCTCCGCCTGCAGGAACACGTCGCCGTAGGTCACCTTGCGGGCGTCCTCGCGGCCGTTGAAATTGAGGTCGAACACGTTCTCGACCCCCTGCACGTACATGGCCAGCCGCTCGAGCCCGTAGGTCAGCTCGCCCGAGACCGGCCGGCACTCGAAGCCGGCGACCTGCTGGAAATAGGTGAACTGCGAGACTTCCATGCCGTCGCACCAGCATTCCCAGCCGAGCCCCCAGGCGCCGAGCGTCGGGCTCTCCCAATCGTCCTCGACGAAGCGGATGTCGTGGATGCCCGGGTCGATGCCGATCGCATAGAGCGATTGCAGGTAGAGCTCCTGCATGTCGCGCGGCGACGGCTTGAGGATCACCTGGAACTGATAATAGTGCTGCAGCCGGTTGGGGTTCTCGCCGTAGCGGCCGTCCTTCGGCCGGCGCGAGGGCTGGACGTAGGCCGCGTTCCAGGGCCTGGGCCCGAGCGCGCGCAACGTCGTCGCCGGATGAAAGGTGCCGGCGCCGACTTCCATGTCGTAGGGCTGCAGGATGACGCAGCCCCACTCCGCCCAGAACCGCTCGAGCGCGAGGATCAACCCCTGAAACGATCGCGCGGGGCTCATGGGATCATCGCGCGTTCGGACCGGCGGGTGCGCGGCTTCCATGGGATGTATGGCGGTTGCGACCGGCGAAGCGCGAGCGCCGCATCGATTGGAAAGCACGGCAACGGGCGATTAACCGTCTTCTTTGCTCATCACCGCCCGCTGCAGAAATTTCTTAGCAATTTCTGCGATGACGCAGCTCGACTGCGGTGGTGAACCTATCGGCGGCCCGACAGGGGGTCAAGCCGCCGGACGGCACAAACTCGAGCGCAACCCCACCGCGCGACAGCCGCCGGACGGACGAGCCCGTCGGTTCGCAGCGGCGCAAACAGCGGAGAGCTTGCGTGCCACCCTTCGAGATCCTCGGCTTCTGCGGCGTCGCCCTCTTCTTCGCGGCCTTGATGTTCGGCGCGTGGCATACGCCGGTGCGCTGAGCCGCAAGGATTGCCGCGCGCGACTTATTTCGGGCGGTAGATTCCGGTTGCGGGATCGCGCTCCAGCGTTCGCGCCTGCTCGCGTTCGCCCCGACCGACGCCTTCGGCCTGCCGCGCCCGCAACTCGGCGCTCCTGCGGCGCGCCTCGTTGGCGATCCAGCGCCCGACCAAAATTGCGCCGAGCGCGCCCAGCGCCCACACGATCAGCGGCGGCATGCCTATCCCTCGTGTTATCTCGACGGACTCAACGCTCGAACTGGAGTCGAACTCGCGTGGGCCCGTCGCGGAACGGGCTCCTTATAGCCCATAGCGGGCCCAGAGCGCACGCGCTTCGATCGCCGAGAGCACCTCGTCGGCAAATCCGGTGCCGCCCCAAAGTTCGCCCAGATAGTTTGCGCCCACGCCGGGAATCCGCCGGCCGAACAAGCTGCGCTCCGCGCTCACCAGCGGGGTCGCGACCTTGTCGCCGAAGCGCTCGCGCAAGGTGGAACGCAGATCGCCGACGCGGTCGGCGATGCCTAGCTCCAGAGATCTTCGACCGGTCCAATATTCACCGGAGAACAACGTCTCCTCCGGGCCGGCGAGTGCGGCGCCGCGGCGGGATTTTACCAGCGCAATGAAGCCTTCGTGGATTTCCCGCTGGATCGCCTTGAGCCGCTCGACGTCCTCGGGCTTCTCGGGCAGGAACGGGTCGAGCATCGCCTTGCGTTCCCCGGACGTATAGAGGCGCCGCTCGATCCCGACCTTTTCGATCAGGCGGTTGAAGCCGAAGGTGCCCCCCACCACGCCGATCGAGCCGAGGATCGAGGAGGAGTCGCACACAATCTCATCGGCCGCGCAGGCGATCATGTAGCCGCCGGAAGCGGCGACGTCCTCGACGAAGGCGATCACCGGCCGCGCGTTCTCCTCGGCGAGCTGGCGGACGCGCCGGAAGATCAGATGCGACTGCGCCGCGGAGCCCCCCGGGGAGTTGATGGCCAGCGCCACGGCCTTGGCCTTGGGCCAGGCAAAGGCCCGCTCGAGCGGCCGCGCGACCGAGGCGAGCGTGAGCCCCGGGCGCAGCGGAGTGGTAAAGCCGATGATGCCGGATAGCCGCACCACCGGCACCACCGCGAGGCTGGGGCGCAAACGGCTGGGCAAAACCGGAGCGAGAAAGCCCCTGACGCGCTCGAACATCCTCTTCTCCGATCCGGCAAGCACATGGGCGGCGGCCCGTTCCGGCTCAAGTCGCTAGCCTAAAGCCCTGTTCCCGCCGCCGCGAACCGAATCGTTAACCATTGCGCGCTAGGAAATCCAAGAACCGGTTTCTCGATCGGGGAGCGGCGCGCCGTGAAGATCCTCTTTCTCGTCCTGCTGGTCGCAGCGATCGCACTGTCGGCCTATTTCGGCGCCCGGCGCCCGGCTGCCGAACCGGATACGGCGTAGCGGCGGACACGGCTCAGCCCGGAGCGGCGCGTCGCGGGCTCGCTTTCTGCCCGCCGAACCATCGCATCAGCATGAAAATCGTTGCGAGCGTCGTGGCATAGACCACGAGCTCCATGGCGGTTGGGCGATCGCTGTATCCGACCAACGTGTGCAGCGCCCGACCGACCAGATTGCGGTCCGGCAGGATCCACGAGCTGTCCCAGACGATCGCGTCGAGCGCGGTCACCGCATTTGCCTGCTCCAGGAATGCGGTTGCCTGCGCGGCCATCCCGGCGGCAAGGAACGCCAGCAGCAGGCTGGTGGTGCCGAACAGGTAACGGCCGGGAATCCGCAGCATCCCCAGGTACGTGAGAAGGCAGACCAGCGTGCCCAACACCAGGCCGGCGAACCCTCCCGCCAGCAGCGCGAGATTCGAGCCGCCGTCGGCGGCGGCGATGCCATAGAGGAACAGCACCACCTCGACGCCCTCGCGCAGCACCGCCACCGCGACGACGACGGTGAGCCCGATCAAGGGTCGCG
>VAZU01000041.1 GCA_005884745.1 Alphaproteobacteria bacterium | reverse complement strand
CCAGACCGAGGATGACGAGAATGATCCCCTCGATCAGAAACAGCACCCAATGCTCGTGCAGCGATGTCGCCACTGCACGCTGAAGTTGCTCGATGTCGGGCTGGTTCATCGACATGGCAGGCCTCCTTGGCCGACAATTCCCGGATGGCCCCCGAAACTGGCGTGAACAATAGCGCCTTTCTGGTTTCCTTGGAACAACCCCAAGGCGCGGGCGGCTACCGGCACGACGCGCCCTAACCGGCGATATTCCCGTACAGGCGATCGAATGAGATGGCGGCTTAGCCCAAGCAAGGGCAGGAGACTGCCTGGAGCGGTGAGCTTCCGCGTCAAAGCCGTCTCACTGTCCACTAGGGAGCGCCAGACAAAATCCTCAAAACCCCGGGCCGGCGCTGAAGCGGAAGCGTTGGGTCACGTCGTAGCTCTGCTTGACCAGCGGCACCGCGTAATCGACGCGGAGCGCTCCGAACGGCGAATCCCAGATCAGGCCGGCGCCGGCGGCGACGCGCGGCTTGGTGGAATCCGCCGGCCCGTTGCAGTTGCTCGGGTTGCCGCCCTGGCCGCACAGGCTGCTCGGAAAAATCGGCGGCGCAAAGGTCGTCGGTCTGAGGCCCGCATCCTTGGGAATGCCGGGGACCGGCGATTGCAGCTCGGCGGTCGCGCCCGCGAAACTCGAGCCGCCGACGTTGTCGTTGCTGGTTCCCGCGGTGAGATCCCGCGGGCCGAAGCCGTTGGGGGCAAAGCCGCGCACCAGCCACGGCCCGCCGAAGAATGCCTGGAAGATCGGCACGCTCTGGCCGCCGAACCCCGTCACGTTGCCGGCCTGGACGCGGCCCACCGCGACGACGTCGCCGAACACGTTGTAGTAATAGCGCGCGTCCGTGGTCGTCTTGATGAAATTCTCGTCGCCCCCGAGCCCGGCGATGTCCTGGTTGAACTTGGCGTACACGCCGCTGGTGGGATTGCGGTTGTTGTCGAGCGTGCTGTAGGTCAGCGAATAGCCCGGCTGCGACACCCATTGCGGTCCCGCCAGCGCCGCCTGCTTGATCGCCCCGGATGCCTGGCCGCCCGTTTCGCAGCCGGGGAAATTCGCCGGGCCGCCGGTCGAAACGTCGAGATTGCAGCTCATCAGCGTCGAAGCGACCGTGATCTGCTGGCGGAAGATGCTGTAGCGCAATTGCGCGCTCCAATTCTCGTCGATCGGCACGCCCAAATGAACCGTGGCGCCGTAGGTCTCTATGCCGTACGACTGATACGGGCTCTGCAGGTTCTGCCGGGCGAAGATCTCGATCCCCGGAGCGACGCCGTAGCCGAGAAAATACGGCTCGGAATAGGCAAGCGAAAATCCGCGAGAATATTGGCCGTAGGTCACGCTGGCCTTGGCGGCCGCGCCGCCGCCGAACAGATTGCGCTCGCCGACGCTGACCTCCGCGAGCCAGCCCTGCGCGGTCGAGTAGCCGCCCGAAACGCTAAAGTCGCCGGTCTGCTGGTCCTCGACCGCGACGTTGACCACGACGCGGTCCGGCGCCGACCCGGGCTCCGTGGTGATCTTCACGCTCTTGAAGTAACCGAGGTTCTTCAGTCGCCGCTCCGCGCGGTCGAGCAGCAGCTTGTTGTAGGCGTCGCCTTCCCCGATCTCGAACTCGCGGCGGATCACGTAGTCGCGCGTCCGGGTATTGCCATGAATGTTGATGCGCTCGATGTAGGCCCGCGATCCCTCGTCGACCACGAAGGTCACGGCGACGACACGCCTGGCGCGGTCGCGATCGCCGCGCGGGCGGACCTGCGCAAACGGATAGCCGCGCTTGGACAGGCTGATCGTCATGTTCTCGCCGGTCTTCTCGATGGCTTCGGCGTTGTAGAGCCCGCCGGCTTTGGCGATCAACATCGCTCGCAGCGTATCGGCACTCACCTCCTTGACGTTTGAAACGATGTCCAAGGTGCCGAAGCGGTATAGATCGCCCTCGTCGATCGTGAACGTGATCACGAACCCCTTCCGGGCCGGATCATATTCGGCGGCGGCGCCCACGATCTGAACGTCGGCATAGCCCTTGCTCAGATAAAATCGGCGCAACAGGTCGCGGTCGGCCTCAACGCGGTCCGGATCGTAAACGTCGCTGCTCTTGAGGAAGCTGAGAAGATTGCTCTCGCTCGTCTTGATGACGTTCTTGAGCTGCGACTTGCCGAAGGCGCGATTGCCGACGAAGCGAATCTGCCGCACCGTGGTCTTTTGCCCCTCGACGATCTCGAACACCAGGTCGACCCGATTGTTCGGGAGCTCGACGAGCTTCGGCTCGGCGCGCACGTCGTAGCGGCCGGCACGATGATAGACATCGATGATCCGCTCGACGTCCGCCTGCAGCATCGGGCGGGACAGCGGGCCGCGCGGCTTCGATTGCACTTCGCCGGTGAGCTGCTCGTCCTTGACGTGCCGGTTGCCTTCGAATGCCACGCGGTTGATCACCGGGGCTTCGACGACGAGGATCAAAAGGCGGCTGCCGTTCTGCTCGAGCTTGATGTCCTGGAACAGTCCGGTGGCATAGAGCGCCTTCAGGCCGGCATCGATCGCAGCTCTCGCTTTCCACGCGGCGGTTGCCCTGCACGACGATGGACGACGCCGGGCCTGCGGGCTGCGCCTCTGCCAATATCGGCATGCATGCCGCATAGAGCACGGCAAGACCGAGGCCGATGCACCGAGCGATCAGCCATCGGCGACAACGTACGCACCGCCACATGGCGCGGATAGTTTCGGCCTATCGTGGCGCGAGGTAGGCCGGAGTGCGGTGATCGGGCGAAGTGAATGGTACGATCGTGCCGCAGATTGGTCCATGCCGCGCCACAATGCGTTTGTGGCCGTGACCATCCGCAGCTCGGCCCCCCGGGCCATCATCGAGCTTCATTTCGGCTGCTGCGGAGCGGTCGGCGCGGCAGGCCGGTCCTCGTTCGCCATGCACCTCGTCATGAATGTCTTGCGCGCCTGGCCGGTCAGCTTCTGATCGTCGGCCCCGAACGTGCAGGTCTCCAGCTTCTGCTGTTTGGTGATCGCGAAAACCGGGGTGTTCGCCAGCGACGTTGCCAATACCCCGAGCACACAAGCGTACCGCAGCATCGTTTGACTCCCGTCGGATCGGCGTTTGCTCAACCTAGCATGGGTTGCACGGTGCCTGCAGAGGCGGAGCCAGCATGGTAACGACGATCCTGGCTGGACCGGTCGACCTCAGCGCGACCCTGTCGCGCTCTTGCGCCAGTTGAGCGTGGCGGTGCGGCCGTTGCGGAAACTGCCGGTGGCGTCGAGCCGGCCGTCCTTGAGCGTCCCCGCCAGATCGACCGCCACGGTGCGGGTGCCGTCGGGCTTCTCGGCGTGCATGCGGATTTTCGCTTCGCCCGAGGCGGAGACCTCGCCCGCCATGAACATGGTCACGCCCGGATCGCGGCCGGGCCATTGGCCGGCGATCCTGCCCCGGCTGATCGTGGCCTGCGCCCGAAAGCAGCGCGGCGGATCGCGCGCGGCCGGGCCGTAGCAGATCGGTCCCGCGTAGAGCCCGTCGGGGGCGGCGCCCGCCGCGGACGGCGCATTGGCGAGCGGGCGCGGCGGCTCGGTCGGCACGGCCGCGGCCTGCACCCCCGGCTCGGTCCGCTTGGGGACCGGCTCGGCGCGCTCGGCCGCGCGCTGCCTGGCACCCGCTTTCGCTTCGCCCTCGGACATCTGCCGCTTGGTCTCGGCGAGCGCACGCGCCTGTTCCAGCTTGGCCCGATGGTTCTGCGAAAAAGCCCAATAGCCGCCGGCCACGACGAACAACAGGACGGCGGCAGTGAGCCACTTGGCCCAATCGCCGGAGAGCCAGGGCCGCCCGATGTCGGGAGCCGGCAATGCGCCCCCCTCGGCTTCCGGCACCTGTAGGCTCGGGGATTGCTCGCCCATATCCCTGCTTTACCCTCCGATTGCCGTGCGCAGGATATCACCATCTCACGGTCAAGGAATTGGCCGGCAGGAGCGACGCAAATGTGGGGTTTCGGTGTCGGTGCGGCGCCGCGGCATCCGGCCTGTGGACAGTGGGCCCGATTCTTTCCGACCGTTGCAGAATTGTAACAGCGCAAGGCGAACGGCCCCGGTAGGATAGGCCCCTGCGAAACGGGAGGAGCCGTTGCACCGATTCCTGACAGCCGCCGCAGGCGTCCTCTGGGACGCCGTTCAGGGCGAGCCTTGCACCATGGGGCCACTGGTCGCGGCCTCGAAGACCATGGTGCTGGCCGGAACCGCGATGGCCCTGAGCGGCCTCACCGTCACGGCTTCGATGTTCATCGTGCGCAAATGGCTCTGGCGCTATCTGGGCGTTCATGCCGCGGAACGACTGCGGCGGTTCGGCAGCCTCGGCCTCATCCTCGGTGTGGCCGGCGCCGCAGCCGCAGCCTGGACGGTCGACGCGGCTTTGATTGAGCAACAAGTCCCGGAGCTTTGGCTCCGCATCGGAATTGCGGCCGCTGCCGCATTGCTGTGCGCCGTTGCGGTGCGCGCGATCGCAGACGTGATCTGGGGGCGGGATTCGAAATGGGGCCGCCGCACCCGGCTTGCCGGCAGCGCGATCGCGGCTGTTGGGCTTGCGAGCGTGCTATTGGTCCAGGGCGCGGCGATGTTTCATCTCCAGGAAAAAATATCATCGATTCCTCGGCTGAAAGAAATCGGCTCGATCCAGCGCATCGTCCAAAGCTTCCGTCGAGATTGACGCTGTCCTCTGCGGCTCATGCCGCGACCGTTGCGTGATCGGGAAGCCGGATCAGCGCATCGACATCGGCAGCAGCGCCAGCAGGCCGGTGAGCGCGGCGATCACGCCGGCGACGCCGGCCACCGCAGCCCAATAGCGGAGCGACTGCAGTCTCGAGCTCTCGGCTTCGCCGGTGGGATCCTCGATGTGCACCAATGCGTCGACTACAGGTTCCGGCGGCGGAACCGCGTCGCCGGCCGCAGGCGTCGGAATGCCGCTCGAGGCGTTCTCGGGCTCGGGCTTGGCGCGCGCGATTTCGGGCCCCAGCCGCTCGAGCGCCTCGTGCCAGCGATGCTCGTCGCTCGGCTCACCCATTTCTTGAACCGATCCTGTTTCCAATCCCGCCGGATCAGCCACGCCTCGACGGCGAGCGTATCGGCAGCAATGACAGGATTCAATCAGGATCGGCGCAAGCCGGGATCATAGGTTGGGTTAACCGATCTGCGGTTTCGCCGTCGGGGCCGCGATTGCCGCTGCCCCTGTCATGACGAATTCGGCTTCTCTCGCCCGTTTGGATAAAGGGCCGGCACCCGTAGGCCCGGCCCCTCTTTCTCAGCGCTTCGGCACTCTGGAGAGCCGCTGGTCAGGCGGAAGGCCGTCGTGCACAGGCTGACGGGGACCGCATGACGCCGTTTGACCGATTGGCATCAGAGGCTGCCACCTTACCGCAGGCTAATGCGACAGGCTCAGGAAGGTTCCGGCCCGGAAACGGCTCCGGTGGATCGATCGTCTCACGATTGCGCTGCGGCACGCGCTCACGCGCCGGCCCCGGAGCAATGCGAAGGCAAGCAGGCGTCAACGATGCGTGGGAAACACCAGGGTGAGCGTACCAACCAAGGCGGCGAGCAAGAAAAGATGCTCGTGCTCGGCATGTTGCAGCGCGATTGCGAATTGACCGCATAGCCGATCGATCGACCCGAGCCAAACAAGCAGCAGATCCCCGCCGCCGTAGGAGCCCGTCGCGAGCCAGGAATCCGGGGGCGTGAACGCCGATATGATTTCCAGCGTGTTTGACAACATGGTTTCAAAGGGTGCCGACGGCCCGCAGTCCTTGGCAATGGCAACATGGCAGATTTGCGGCGGGCCCCGAGGGCGCGATCCCGGAAATGCCGGATATCGCCGCCGCAAAGTTCGGGGAACCGATTCCTCCCGTTGTCGGTTGAACGTTGGATCAACCATGGAGGCAGGAATGAAGATCTTCGCTTGGATTTTCGCCGCAGCGATCTCGCTCGTGAGCCTTCCGGCACTCGCCGGCTCACCGGCCGGCCCGGATGGTTCGATCGTGCTGACCGGTGCCCAATTGTGCGTCGGGCCGGGGGCGGCTGCCGCGAGGTGACCGTGCGCGAGCACCGGGACGGCGAGGTGATCGTCCGTCGTAGCCAGCGCTGCGACTGACGCTGTCGTAGCGGTAGGCCAGTCCGTCTCGAGCGGCGCCGCCGGCACTCGGCGGCGGCGCTTGGCCATTGGGGATCCGCCGGCTGCGGCATTCGGCCGCGCCGAAGGCGAAAATCGGAGTGCGCGCATCTACGGCGCCCGGTTTCCTTGGAATGATTGTTCGCCGGGGCGAGCGGGTTTGAACGATGCTTGTCCGGCAGCCTGTGCAACTCATCTTCACCGACATGTGAGCCCTACTGTCTCACGAATGACCATTTCCCCCTCTACGGCCCGGTGCAGGTCAAAAAGACCAAAGCACGAGGGTCGCGATGGCTTCCGTGATGATTGCTTGTCCCGAGACCCGTCGAGAGATTTACACCGGCATCGAGACGGACGAGGCGAGCTTTGCGAAATTGCCGGACGTGCTCAGCCGCACGCAATGCTCGGTCTGCGGCCAGGAGCACGTCTGGACCCGGCAGGACGCCTGGCTGTCCACCAGCCGGCGCAAGCAGGTCGCCTGATCCTGCGCGCACGGCGCAATATTCGGTTGCCGATGGCCGGCGAGATTTGCCCGCCGAGCCGCGCGGCCGGAACCTAGCCGCCGGCTCCGACGTTGTTCAGCGCCAGTTCGTATTTCCAAGTCCAGTCCTGGCGAACGGCAGAGCCCCGGTTCACGTACCGAGCACCGGGCCAGGGCTGTCTTCCGTCCACGCGCTTCTTCAGCAGCAACGGCAAAGCCGGGCCTCGCTGATGCCACGGGTGGCGAGCTGATGCAGCCATGAACGCAACATCGAATAAGGGCGCTCGGCTCAGCCGGGATATCCAGGCCAAGATCGGCGAGAAGCTGGCGTTGCTCTACTTGCCGGTGTTGCGCCAGGATATTCCCCAACAGTTGTCCGACCTGTCGCGGCGGCTGGATGCAACCGGAAAAACCCGACGGAAGCGCCGCTCCTCGCTGTCGAGGATGCTGGAAGCATTGCGGCGGCGCGGCGCCCGCTCCTGAAACTTGGTCGAACCGGATCGCGCGTGCGTTCGACCAGAACGGCGGCGCGGAGCGAGGCATCGTCGACGGCTTGCAGGCAATTGAGGGCAGGCGCCCGCATCATTGCCCGACGCCCTGGTCAGTGGAAGCCGCCGAGCAGCCAAATCAGCAGAATGATGGGAATGGGGATTCCAATGATCCACAGCAGCAAAGCGCGACCCAAGAGCGACCTCCTCGAAAGCGTTGCCGCACCTCAACTCTGATGCGACCGGCCAGGTTCCAACAAAAATCCGGAACTCGCTTTGCTGCAGGTGCTGCGGCACGACTGGAAGGGCACCGAATGGATCCTTTGATCGACTTCTCCCATTTCGAGTTCGATCACGCGGGAAAACGCCGTAAAGTGTACCGCATGGGCACCGGGCCCGCGGTCATCGTGATCCACGAAATCCCGGGGATCACGCCGCAAGTCGCACGGTTCGCGCGTTACGTAGCTGATGCCGGCATGACCGCATTCATGCCGCATCTGTTCGGGGTCCCGGGGAAGCCCGTTTCGCGCGCCTATGCCACCGCCGAAATGGCGCGCGCCTGCATCGGCCGCGAATTTCGCGTGCTCGCGGAGAACCGATCGAGCCCGATCGTGGATTGGCTGCGGGCGCTGGCGCGCCGGGCCTACGACGAGATCGGAGGCAAGGGCGTAGGCGCGGTCGGCATGTGCCTCACCGGAAATTTCGCCCTGACCATGATGCTCGACCGCTGTCTGATCGCCCCGGTGCTGTCGCAACCCTCGCTGCCGCTGCCGCTGACCGGGCGCAAGGCGGCGGCGGTGCATGCCTCGCCCGAAGCGCTGGCGAACGCGCGCCGGCGCCGTGCCGAGGAGGGTCTCACCGTGCTGGGATTGCGCTTCGCGGGCGATCCGATCTGCCGACGCGCGCGGTTCGACACGCTCGCACAGGAGCTCGGCGACGCTTTCGAGGCGATCGAGGTCCCCGACAGCGCCGCCAACCCGAGCGCGAGCAAACCGGCGCATTGCGTGCTGACCCTCCACCTCATCGACCGCGCAGGGGAGCCGACCCGGGCTGCGCTCGATCGGGTGATCGGGTTCTTGCGCGAACGGTTGATGTGAGGATCGCGCGCGGCTTGCCCGTCCCGATCGGCTGTCCCGGCGATCGTTTGCATGTTGCTGTGCAGCAGCGGTGCACCAGGCGCGGCGATTCGCCGGAACCTTTGTCGGGGCAATGCCGCCCAGTCCCCCGGGCAAGGAACGTTTTCCGCGGCCGGGAATTGACGGGGGGAAGAGGCGTCAAGGAGGTCAGGCCATGTTGGGCTTGGTTGTCACGCTGCTGATCATCGCGCTGATCGCGGCCGTGCTGGGCTTCGGCGGGATCGCCGGGGCGGCGGTCGGGATGGCGCAGATCGTGTTTTTCGTCGCGTTGGTTATGTTCCTGATCTCGCTGGTATTCGGATTCTCCCGCGGAAGCCTCCGCTGGTAGATAACGAATCGTGGGATCGGCCCGGCCGCCGCCCGACGGGCGGCGGTCGTGCGTTGGGATGCCGAGGACGAACGGCCAGCATCCGTTCGCCTCGCCCGCCATTGGCTGCCGTCCGACTGTGGCCGAATAGTCATACGCCGCCCCGAACCGCGCCGAGGCTTATCCAAGCACCTTTCATTTCCGGCCCCCCGCCTCTAACATTGCCGGCCAGAAACCGGCGGCTGGAGCCTTGGCATGAAATGCGGGCCTTCCCTATTGGCAATCCTGGGGCTGGGATTGCTGCTGACGGCCTGCGCCGGCGTGTATGGGATCAAGAGCAACGACACCGGCGGCATCATCCCGTGGTCGCCGGAAAACCAGGCCGCAGCCTTTGCCATCGCCTCGCAGCGGTGTGCGCGCTATAACAAGTACGCCCGCATCAACAGCGTGCATGCGCAGTATGGAGATTACATCGGGTTCTCCTGCGTGTGGTCGCCCTACGCGCGCCCCTGACGGACGTCCGCTCGACCGGCCGGCTGCCGGCGCCGGAATTGCCGATGTTCGTACGCCCTGATCCGTCCCTTCCCCCAGGTTGCGAGGTTCATCATGGGTAAACATTTGTCGCTCACCGCCAAGGATTCGCACCGTCTCGGCGCCTACCGGGCCGATCCGGCAGGAAAGCCGCTGGGCGGCGTCGTGGTCGTGCGGGAGATTTTTGGGGTCAATCATCACATCCGCTCGGTCTGCGACCGCCTCGCGGCGCTCGGCTATGCGGCCGTGGCCCCGGCGCTGTTCGACCGGTTCGCCCGCGACTTCCAGTCGGGCTATTCGCCGGAGGAAGTCGCCCAGGCGCGCAAGTTCCTCGCCGACATCGATTGGGCGGCATTCGTGGCCGATACGACGGCGGCCGTCGAGGCGCTGCCGCGGCCGGTCGCGGTATTGGGATTCTGCATGGGCGGCACGGTCGCCTATCTGGCTGCCACGCAGCTCGACGGGCTCGCCGCCGCGGTGTGCTTTTACGGCGGACAGATCGTCAAATCCGCCGACCGCAAGCCGCGCTGTCCCACGCAAATGCATTTCGGCGAAAAGGACGAGCACATCCCGATGACGGACGTCGACGCGATCCGAGCCAAGCGGCCCGATTGCGAAATTCACGTCTATCCCGCCGGGCACGGTTTCTATTGCGACGAGCGGGCGAGCTTTCATGCCGAAAGCGCGGCGATCGCCTGGGGCAGGACGCTGCGGTTTCTCGACGGCGCGATGGTCAAGGGATAAGCACGCCGCGCTTGCGGGCGGATCCTCGCTAGGCGCTGCTGCCGGCGGCTGGAACCGCGGCCTCCTGCGCGCTCGACGCGACGGTCGCCAGCACGCGCCCGATCATGACCAGGACCGGACCCGACGGAGCAATCGCCTCCAGCCGGGCGGCAATGTCCGCAACGCTGCCGCGCAGGACAATCTCCCCGGCGCGCGTTGCTTCGACGACCGCCACGGCGGGCGTGGCCGGATCGATGCCGTGCTCGAGCGCCGAAGCGGTGACGGCGTGGAGCGTGCGCTTGGGCATGTAGATCACCGTCGTGGTCGACGGATCGGCGATGCTCTTCCAGTCGATGTCCGCCGAGAGCCCGCCGTCCGCGTCCGCGTGGTGCCCGGTGACGTATTGCAGCCGGCGCGAATAGCGCCGGTGGGTGAGCGAGACGGCTAGCCGGCTCGCCGCGCCCTGCGCGGCCGTGATGCCGGGAACCGCCTCGACCGCGATGCCGGCCGCGCGGCAGGCGGCGATTTCCTCCCCGGCTCGCCCGAACACCATGGGATCGCCGCTCTTGAGCCGCACCACGCGCCGTCCGGCTCTGGCGAGGCCGATCATCAATTGATTGATCTCGTCCTGACCACAGGACGGTCCATAGCCGGTCTTGCCGACGAGCATCTTCTTGGCTTCGCGACGCGCGAAGTCGAGAATCTCCGGCGCGACGAGATCGTCGATCAGGATCACGTCGGCGGACTGCAGCGCGCGTACCGCCCGCAGCGTCAACAGCTCGGGGTCGCCGGGGCCGGCGCCGACCAGCACGATGGAGCCGATTCTTTCCGGCTCGGCGTCGATATCCGCGCTCAGCGCTTCGAGCTCGGAAGGATCCGGAATATCGTTCGGCCGCGCGAGCGCGGCTTGGGTGAAACGTTCCCACAACTGCCGCCGCGCCCGGAACGACAACCCGAGCGATTGGATGCGCGGCCGCCACGTCCGCGCGGCCTCCGCCCAGCGCGCAAAGCCTCGCGGGATCAGCGCTTCCAGCTTGGCCCGGATGGCCTGGCCGAACACCGGCGCCGCGCCGTCGGTCGAAATGCCGATCACCAGCGGCGAGCGATTGACGATGGCCCCGAAGGCGAAATCGCACAGCGCCGGCTTGTCCACGACGTTGACCGGAACGCCGGCGCGGCGCGCGGCCGCCGCAAAGGCCGCCGCCTGCGTCTCGTCCTCGATCGCGCCGACCGCGATTGCCGCGCCGTTAAGATCGGCAGCTTCGAACGCCCGCGCATGAACCGCGATCGGACCCCGCGGCGCCTCCGCGGCGATCGCCAAAAGCTCCTCGGAAGGATTCTGCGCATAGACGTCGACCCGAGCCCCGGCCGCCGACAAGAGTTCCGCCTTCCAGGCCGCGGCCGTGCTGCCGCCGACCAGGACCGCGCGCTTGTCCTGAAGCGCCAGGAAAATCGGCAGCCGCGCCAGCGCCTCCATGCGCGGGCTCGGCGCCTCGTGGGGGCTCCGGCTCATCGTAGGAGGCAGCCGCACGCTGCCGCCGGCCGGCCGATCGCGACGACGCTCTTCACGGGTCGATCCCTCTCGCTTCGCCTCGCCGGCCCATGCGCCGCAAACCCTCGCGATGCAAGGCGCGCGTGCCGGCACGCCAGCAGATATCAACTCCCGTGCCAGCCCGCCGCCGGGGTTGCTACAGATCTGAATTTACGATGCAATTCGCCTATGGGCAGCCGATTGCGTTCGGGCCTCTCAGTCGGCGAGCTGCCCGCTTTTGCCGCACCCCGCCCGCGGTTTGGGCAAGGCCGTCACGTCGTCGAGGCGACGCGCGAGGCGCGCGCCTGCAGCGCGCGGATGCGGTCGGCGAGGCTGCCCTTGCCGTCCTCGCCGCCGACCGATGCGGGTTGCGATTTGCCCGCGCCGTTGCCGTGGAGCCGCACGCTTTCCTCGGCGAGGATCGCCTCGATGGCCGAGCCGGAGCCTTCGAGCACGGATGTCAGGCGCACGACCTCGGCGGCGACGTCGTTGATACGCTCCCGCAACAGCGCGTTCTCGACCCGCTCCGCTGCCCAGGTGGCCTCCGCCTCGCGCTTCATCGCGCCAACCTCCCGCTGCAGCTTGGCGCGGTCCTCGCGGGCGCGATCGAGCTGGGTCTCGATCAAGGACTTTTCGGTCTTCAGCGTCTCGATCGCCTCGCCATGCCGGCGATCGGTGGTGGTGAGCTCCTGGCGCAGGTCGGTCTCGATCTTGCGCGCGGCTTCGACGTCGCGCCGAAGCTGCTCGCGTTCGTGCTCGCGTTCGGACAGCATGCGGCTCTGCTCGGCAAGACGCATCTCGAGGTCGGCAAGACGTCGACTGAGGATCTCGGCCTCCGCAACCTGACCGGCAAGCTGGCGCTCCAATTGGGCCACCCGCTGGGCGAGCTTCTCCACCTGCCCGCGTTCCTCGGCGACCTCGCGCGACGCGGCCTCGGAATCGAGCCGTTCGCGGGCGAGGCGGTCCTCGGTGTCGCGGACCCCCTTCTGCAGGCCGAGAATCTGCCCCTTGATGGCGTCGACCTGCGTCCGCAGGGCCACGACCTCCACGCTTTGGCTGTCGAAGAGAACCGACCTGTCCTCGAGTTCGGCGCCGATCCGGACGAGCTCGGCCTCCTTGTCGGCGAGCACGCGCTCGACTTCCCGCAGCGTGCCGGTCTTGGTGGAAAGCTCCTCCTCGGTGGCGTGCAGCTGGTCCTTGAGTGCCTTGTCCCGCGCCTCGAGCGCGAAAATCGCGGCGGTCTTTTCGCCGAGGTCGATCTTGAGGCGGTTGATGGTGTCGGTCTTCTTGCCGAGCTCCGCGAGCTGAGTCGTGGTCTTGGTCTTGAGCTGGTCGACGCTCATTTCGAGCCGGCGCGTCGACATCGCGAACTCGGCGCGCAACTGATCCTTGTCGGCTTGGATCTCCGCCATCGACAGCGGGGTCGCCGCCTCGAGCCGGCGCAGGGTCAGTCGCACCGCGCGGGCATGGACGAACGGGATGATGGCAAGCGCGATAAGGCAGGCGACGAGAAAGCCGAGCCCCACATACATGATCGGCTCGATCATGAATTACGCCTCCGGCCGCAAACACCACTCTCGCGGGGCAACATGCCACGCGGGTCGATCGAGTTCCAGTCCGGTCTCCGCTTAACCTGAACCGAATCAGGCGAAAGCAAGCCGATCAGAACGGATTCCAGGTCGCTTGCGGCGTGAATTTGAGGTAGCCGACATTGGCGCCGAGCCGCACGCCGACGCCGGAGCGAATCGGAATCACCACGATGCCGTTCGCGGTCAATACCGTCATCCCCAGCCCGCCCACGAAATACGCCGAGCCGTCGACGCCGCCGAAGCGCTGGTACACCGCCTGCGTCGCCGGCAGATTGTAGACCAGCATCATGGTGCGGGCCCCTTCGCCGCCGACGTCCCAACCGAGCGTGGGACCCTGCCAATAGACCCGCAAATCGCCGGCGTTCTTGGTGTACAGCGTGCCTTCGCCGTAACGCAGCCCGCCGATGAAAGCGCCGCCGGCTTCCTGGCCGAGGACGTAGCCGTTGGGCAGGCCCCATTGGCTCACCGCCCGCTCGATGATTTGCGCCAAGCCGCGCGAAACCCCGCCGAAGAACTTGTGACCCGTGTCTACCAGCTCATGGGGGGAAAACCGGGAGTCGGCGGGCTGCGGCGTCGCCTGAGCGGCCGCAGGCGCGGCACCCAGTCCCGACGCGAGGAGAGCCAGGCAGGCAATGCGAATGAGCGCGCGCATGAATGCTCCATCGGATCGAGGAATCCCGCCTCGCATCGGAAGCACCGGACTGCGGGCTGGATGCGAATCAGGCATTCCTCGTCCCCAACTATGGCGCCAGCACGGCTGCGGCGGAAGCCGGTCATGCCGTCCGCGCCTCCCGCCGCCGCCGGCGGCGGCGGCCGGCTCAACGCCCGTGTCGACCGGTCCCGCCCTCGACGATCTCCCGCGCCGCGGCGGGATCCCCGAAGGCCACGAACGCGGGCACTCGAAATCCGTCCGCGATCTGTCCGTAGCGCAGCGGCGTACCATCGGGCTTCTTCACCACGCCGCCCGCCGCGGCAAGCAGCGCGTCGCCGGCCGCGATATCCCATTCGAAGGTCGGTGCGAGCCGCGGGTAAAGGTCGGCGCCGCCTTCGGCGACCCGGCAGAATTTCAGCGACGAGCCGCACACGATCGTCTCGGAGACCGCCAGCCGCGAGAGCAGCGCCGAAGTATCGGCATCGAGATGCGAACGGCTCACCGCAACTCGGATTCGCCCGGGGATTTGCGCGCGCGCGTGAACCGGGACGATCTCGTCGAAGCCGCCCGGACGCGCCGGGTCGAAGCGCAGGCGCTGCGCGCCGCTGCCGAGGAACCCGCGCCAGATGCGGCCGAGCGCCGGCGCCGCAATGATGCCCAGGACCGCCACGCCCGCGCGCACGACGGCTAGGTTGACCGTGAACTCGGGTCGTCCGTCCAGGAACTCCCGGGTGCCGTCGAGCGGGTCGACCAGGGCGAAACATTGCCCCAGCGCGTCGGGCCGCGGCAACCCGGTCGCCTCCTCGCAGATGGCCGGGAGCCCGGGAAAGATTTCCGACAGGCCCTGCAAGACGACCGCCTGCGCGGCTTCATCGGCATGGGTCACGAAGGAACGATCGGATTTTTGCCGGCGCCCCGCCGTCGCCGGATCGACGGCGAGGATCGCCGCTGCCGCCCGGCCGACGACCGCGGTGAGATCATCGAGCCGGCCGGCCAACGCGGCGAGGTCGCGGTCGCAGCTGAGATCGGCGGTCACATTGGCTCCGCTCCAGAGCAGCCGAGACGACGGCCGCTTCGGCATGGCGCAGCAGTCGTCGAAGTGCACGGGAATGTGGGGAAATGAGGGTCGCCCTGGCAGGCCGCGCACGTGCGTTGTATCACACCCGCGGCCGCGCGATGGCTGAGTCGCGCCGCCAGCGCCGAGTTCGCTGCGTTCGCATCCAACCGGAGACCCGCCATGCACGGCTCCCTCGAAATGCTCGATCTTGCCGCCCTGCTCTGCTCGCGGGTCTGCCACGACCTGATCAGCCCGGTCGGCGCGGTCGTCAATGGGCTCGAAGTGCTCGAGGACGACAATGACCCGGAGACCAAGATCTTCGCGCTCGACCTGATCAAGAAGAGCGCGCGGCAGGCCTCGGCGCGCCTGCAGTTCTGCCGCCTTGCCTTCGGCGCGGCAGGCTCGGCCGGCGCGGCGATCGATCTCGGCAATGCCGAAACCGTGGCGCGCGGCCTGTTCGAGGACGACAAGACCAGGATCGCGTGGAACCTGCCGCCGGCGCTCTCCCCAAAGAACCGGGTCAAGCTCCTGCTCAACCTGCTGATCCTCGCCGGGCAGACCATCCCCCGAGGCGGCACCCTCACCGTGGATGCGATCGGCGACGGCGAGATCCAAGGCTTTCGGGTGACGGCCGCCGGGCTCAACGCCCGTATCCCGCAGGCGATTCCCGGCCTCGTTTCCGGGGAAGCCGGATTGGCCGCGATCGATGCGCACGCGATCCAGCCGTTTTACACCGGCCTGCTTGCCCGCAGCTGCGGCCTGTCGGTGGCGCTGGTGCCGGACGGGGATCGGATCGTGATCACCGCCGGCTGATGGCGGCGCCGGGCGATTTGGCGGCAGCCGGAAACGAATTGTTTACCACGCGGCCGGGCCGGAGCTTCGGAAAGCCGGAAATCACCGGGAATTCATCGCGCACCGGGTGTTGTCGGTAGCCGGACAACCAATCTTAAACCGTTTCCCAACAGACTGGCCGCGCTCGCGAAACGGCGCGGGGCGCGCGCGCGGCCCAAGTTGCCTCGCGGCCAGGGGCGTTTCCATGGACGAATTGCTGCGCGAATTCCTGACCGAGACCAATGAGAGCCTCGACCTCATCGACGTCGAGCTGGTCCGCTTCGAGCAGGATCCCAACAACGCCAAGATCCTCGACAATATCTTCCGCCTCGTCCACACGATCAAAGGTACCTGCGGCTTTCTCGGACTGCCGCGGCTGCAGAGGCTTGCCCATTCGGCGGAGACGCTGATGGGCAGGTTTCGCGATGGCCTTGCGGTCACCGCCGAGGCCGTCACGCTCGTTCTCGCCACCATCGACCGCATCAAGGAGATCCTCGCCGAGCTCGAACGGACCGAGCGGGAACCTGAAGGCTCGGATCGGGATCTGATCGGCATGCTCGAATGCATGGCGGCGGGCGAAGCCGCCGAGAGCGCAATCGCCAGCTCACGGACCACGAGCGGATCGCTGGTCTATCAGGGGCTGAACCGTCCGCCTCGTCCAGGCGAAGTGCCGCTCGATGATCTGGAACGGGCATTCCGGGAAACGGCCGGTCCGCAGGACCCGGCCGCAGCCACCGCTGTGCGACGGCAATCGCGGGACGGGCCGGAAAACAAATCGCAGCAGCCGGAGCGTGCCGGCGCGCGCGAGAAGGACGACGACAAGCAGGCCGTCGCCAGCCAATCCATCCGCGTCAATGTGGAGACGCTGGAAAAACTCATGACCATGGTTTCCGAACTGGTGCTCACGCGCAATCAGCTCCTGGAAATCGTGCGTCGGCACGAGGAATCCGAGTTCAAGACGCCGTTGCAGCGACTCTCCAACGTGACCGCCGAGCTGCAGGAAGGGGTGATGAAAACCCGCATGCAGCCGATCGGCAACGCCTGGCAGAAACTGCCGCGCATCGTCCGCGACCTCGCCGCCGATCTCGGCAAGGAGATCGAGCTGGAGATGCACGGCGCGGAGACCGAGCTCGACCGTCAGGTCCTCGACCTCATCAAGGATCCGCTCGCGCACATGGTGCGCAATTCCGCCGACCATGGTCTGGAGGATCCCGTCGAGCGCCGGCGGGCCGGTAAGCCCGACAAGGGCACGATCCGACTCTCGGCCTATCACGAGGGCGGACACATCATCATCCAGATCGCCGACGACGGCCGCGGGCTGGATACCGAGCGCATCAAGGCCAAGGCGATTGCCAGCGGACTGGCTTCGGAATCCGAAGTCGAGAAGATGACCGAGGCGCAGATCCACAGGTTCATCTTCCGGCCCGGGTTTTCCACCGCCGCGCAGCTGACGAATCTCTCGGGTCGGGGCGTCGGCATGGACATCGTGCGAGCCAACATCGATCAGATCGGCGGCACCATCGACGTCAAATCGGCACCACGAGCAGGTTCGAGCTTCAGCATCAAGATCCCGCTGACGCTCGCCATTGTATCGGCGCTGATCGTGCAAGCGGGCGGCGACCGCTTCGCGATTCCGCAGCTTTGCGTGGTCGAGCTGGTCCGCGCCCAAAACAATTCCGAGCACAGGATCGAGCGCATCGGGCACACGCCGGTGCTCCGCCTGCGCAACAAACTGCTGCCGCTGGCGCGCCTCGACCAACTGCTGGCAATTGCCGGTGCCGCGGGAAGCGAGCCGGAAGAGGGCTTCATCGTCGTCATTCAAGTCGGCAGCCAGACGTTCGGGATCGTGGTGGACGCCGTGTTCCACACCGAAGAAATCGTGGTCAAGCCGATGTCGACCAAGCTGCGCCGCATCCCGATGTTCTCCGGCAATACCATCCTGGGCGACGGGTCGGTGATCATGATCATCGACCCGAACGGCATCGCGCAGGCGATCGGGGCCGGCGCAACGCAGATCCCGGAGCCGCCGGCTGACGCCGAACCGACCCAATCCGACGCCAAGACGGTGTCGCTGCTGGTGTTCCGGGCCGGCTCCGCCGAACTCAAAGCCGTGCCGCTTTCGCTGGTGACTCGCCTCGAGGAGGTGGACTGCAGGAACATCGAGCTCTCCGGCGGTCGCCACCTGGTGCAATATCGCGGACAGCTGATGCCCTTGGTGCGGCTCAAGGACGAGTTCCCCTTGCGCACCGAGGGTACGCAGCCGCTCTTGGTGTTCTCGGATCGCGGCCGCTCGATGGGACTCGCAGTCGACGAGATCGTCGACATCGTCGAGGACAGGCTGGACATCGAAGTGCCGGGCGAGGCTCCCGGCTCGCTCGGCTGCGCGGTGATCCGCGGCCAGGCCACCGAGGTCGTCGACGTCGGATATTTCCTTCCGCTTGCGTTCCAGGATTGGTTCCGTCGCAACGACGCACCGGTATCCGGCGGGCCGAAATCGCTGCTGCTCGTCGACGATTCCGCATTCTTCCGCAACATGCTCGGTCCGGTGCTCGAGGCCGCCGGCTACGAAGTCACCGCCGCGGGCGGGGCCGAGGAGGCCCTCGCGATCCTCAAATCAGGTCGGCAGTTCGACGTCGTCGTTTCCGATATCGAGATGCCCGGCATGTCCGGCTACGAGCTTGCCCAGGCGGTGCGCAGCGAGCCACGCGGAGCCAATGTGACGCTGATCGCGCTTTCCGCGCTCGCCTCCGAAGCGATGGTCGAGCGCGGACGCCGGGCCGGCTTCGACGATTTCGTAGCCAAATTCGATCGCCAGGGCCTGCTCGCGGCCTTGAAGCAAGCCGGCCTGCAGTGGGTCGAGGCAGCGTGAGGACGGCATGACCAGACACACTCCCGTCGGCGCCGAATGCGTCACCGAATACGTGACCGTCGTGCTCGACGGCCAATGGTTCGGTCTGCCGATCGCGCGGGTGCAGGACGTATTCATGCCGGAGTTGTTGACGCGCGTGCCGTTGTCCGAGCCGGAAATCGCCGGCGTGCTCAATTTGCGCGGCCGCATCGTCACCGCCGTCGATCTGCGGTGCCGCCTCGGTCTGTCGCCTCGCCAGCACGGCCTGCCGCCGATGGCGGTGGGCATCGAATGGCGCGGAGAGTCATACGGCTTGCTCGTCGACGCGGTCGGCGGGGTGATCAAGCTCGCCGACTCCGGACGCGAGCCCAATCCCGTCAATCTCGACGCCAAGTTCGCCCGCGTCTCGGTCGGCGTGCACCGGCTCGACGCGCGGCTCGTGGTCGTGCTCGACGTCGAGCAGGTGCTCGGTTCGGCGGCCGAGCCGATCGCGGCGTGAAGCCCGCAGCCGAGACGGACCATGCCCCAACGCAAAACAACCAACGAAATGGAAGCGTCATGAAGACCTGTCTGGTGGTTGATGACTCGAGTGTGATCCGCAAAGTGGCCCGCCGCATCCTGGAGGGGCTGGCGTTTCAAATCACCGAGGCGGAGGACGGCCGCCAAGCGCTCGAGCATTGCGAGCGCCAGCTGCCCGATGCCGTGCTGCTCGACTGGAACATGCCGGTCATGGACGGCTATGAGTTCCTCAAGGCGCTGCGCCGCCTGCCCGGCGGCGACCGGCCGAAGGTGGTGTTCTGCACGACCGAGAACGACGTCGTTCACATCGCTCGCGCCCTTCACGCCGGCGCCAACGAGTACATCATGAAGCCGTTCGACAAGGAAATCGTCGAGGCGAAATTCCAGGAAGTCGGCCTGATTTGAATTCAGCCGGCGTGCCAGTGTTCCGAGTATCGGTTCGATGAGTCTCGCGTTGCATCACACGCCGGCATTGCCGACGACGGACCCGGCGCTGCTCCGCGTCATGGTGGTCGACGACGCCGTGGTCGTGCGCGGCCTCGTCTCGCGCTGGCTCGCCGAGCAGCCGGGGCTCGCGGTGGTCGCCTCGCTGCGCACCGGCCGGCAGGCGGTCGATCAGCTGGAGCGCGCCGATCCGGACGTCGTCGTGCTCGACATCGACATGCCGGAGCTCGACGGCATCTCCGCGCTTCCCCTGCTGCTCGAGAAAAAACGCGATCTCGTGGTCATCATGGCCTCGACGCTGACGCGCCGGAACGCCGAAATCAGCCTGAAGGCGCTCGCGCTCGGCGCAGCCGATTATGTTCCCAAGCCGGACACCAACCGCGGCATCACCACTTCGACCGCGTTCCGCCGGGAGCTGATCGAAAAGATCGTGGAGCTCGGCAGCCGCCGCAGGCGGCGCCGCGGCGAGGCCTGGGGCAGGCCGGCCGCGCTCCCCCGTCCCGGATTGCGTCCGGTCCCCGCCGGTGCGCAGCCGATCGCGCTGCGACCGTTCTCCAGCATTCCCCCGCGCGTGCTCCTGGTCGGCGCCTCGACCGGAGGTCCCCAGGCGCTCCGAAACTTAATCCCGCAGCTCGCGAGTGTGTGCGACCGCGTTCCGGTGCTGATCACCCAGCACATGCCGCCCACGTTCACCACCATCATGGCCGAGCACCTCGCCCGCGCCAGCGGCCGGCCGGCGCACGAGCCGCACGACGGCGAGCCGATCCGGCCGGGAACGATCTATCTGGCGCCCGGCGGGCGGCACATGCAGGTCGAGCGCCGCGGCCGACTGCCGGTCGTCGCGCTGGACGACGGGCCGCTCGTCAATTTCTGCCGGCCCGCGGTCGATCCGCTGTTCGCCTCGGCGGCGCAGGTTTGGGGCGGTGCGGTCCTGGCGCTGGTTCTCACCGGGATGGGTGCGGACGGCGCTCGCGGTGCCGCCGCGATCGCGGCGGCGGGCGGCAGCGTCGTTGCGCAAGACGAAGCCAGCAGCGTGGTTTGGGGCATGCCGGGAACGGTGGCACGCGCGGGCCTCTGCTCGGCGGTGCTGCCGCTCGACCGGATCGCGCCGAAGCTCGTGGACTTGTTCGCGGGGGCGGGGGCATGACTCCGGCCGATTACGAGTTCCTGCGCGCCATGCTCAAGGAACGTTCCGGCCTCGTGCTGTCCGCCGACAAGCAATATCTGGTGGAAAGCCGGCTAGTCCCGGTGGCACGCAAGGCGGGCATCTGCGGACTCGCGGCACTGGTACAGAAGCTCAGGAACCCGGCCGAGCCGCTCATCGCCGCAGTCGTCGAGGCGATGACCACCAACGAATCGTTCTTTTTCCGCGACAAGGTCCCGTTCGACCAATTCCGCGACACCATGATGCCCGCGCTGCTGGCCGCGCGTGGTAATCGCCAGATTCGGGTCTGGTGCGCCGCGGCGGCCAGCGGACAGGAGCCGTACTCGCTGGCGATGTGCCTGCGCGAGATGCAGGAGAAAATCGCCGGCCGGCGCATCGAGATCCTGGCCACGGATATCTCCACGGAAGTGCTGGCGAAGGCGAGGGCGGGCATCTACAGCCAGTTCGAGGTGCAGCGCGGATTGCCCATCGCGCTGCTGGTCAAGTATTTTTCGCAAGTCGGCGACTTGTGGCAGATCGCGCCGGAGATCCGCGCCATGGTGCAGTTCCGACCGCTCAACCTATTGCGGGAGCTCTCGCATCTGGGCGCCTTCGATGTCGTGTTCTGCCGCAATGTCCTGATCTATTTCGATCAGGACACCAAGACCAAGGTGCTGCGGAACCTCGCGCAGGTGACCCGGACCGACGGCTATCTGGTGCTCGGCGCCGCCGAGACCGTGGTCGGGCTTACCGACGCATTCGAGCCGACGTCGGACCGCGGCCTCTATGTTCCCACGCCGATGGCAAGACGAATGACCGGCACACTGATCGGCCGCAAGCCGCAGCGGGTCGTCACGCTCGCGCGCGCGCGCTGAGCGGCCGGACGGCGATTACGGGACTTTATGCGGAAGCGAGGGCTCCGTGGGCTGCGAAGTCGCCGCCGCCGCGGCGAGGGCCCCGCATCCAGGCGCCGGCGAACCGGCTCAGGCGGGGATCCGGGCTTCGTCCTCGATCGGCTCGCGCAGGACGTAGCCGCGGCCCCAGACCGTCTCGATGTAATTCTTGCCGCTCGAGGCGTTGGCGAGCTTCTTGCGCAGCTTGCAGATGAACACGTCGATGATCTTCAGCTCCGGCTCGTCCATGCCGCCGTAGAGATGGTTGAGGAACATCTCCTTGGTCAGCGTCGTGCCCTTGCGCAGGCTCAGGAGCTCCAGCATCTGGTACTCCTTGCCGGTCAAATGCACGCGCTGGGCGCTGACCTCCACGGTTTTGGTATCGAGGTTGACCACGAGGTCGCCGGTTTGAATGACCGACTGGGCATGGCCCTTGGAGCGGCGCACGATGGCATGGATGCGGGCGACGAGCTCGTCCTTGTGGAACGGCTTGGTCATGTAGTCGTCGGCGCCGAAGCCCAGGCCCTTGACCTTGTCCTCGATCCCGGCGAGCCCCGACAGGATGAGGATCGGCGTCTTGACCTTGGATACGCGCAACGTGCGCAGCACCTCGTAGCCGGACATGTCCGGCAGGTTGAGGTCCAGCAGGATGATGTCGTAGTCGTACAGCTTGCCGAGATCGACGCCCTCTTCGCCGAGGTCCGTCGTATAGACGTTGAAACTCTCGGATTTGAGCATGAGCTCGATGGACTGCGCGGTGGCGCTATCGTCCTCGATCAGCAAAACGCGCATGCCAGTCCCTTTCCTCGCCGCCTCGGGCTCAGGTCGGCACGCCGCTTCCGCGGCCCCTCGTCACGCCTTGGGACAATTTGATTCGGCACGCTACCGGCCAATGGTTAACAAAAACTGATTCCCGTGTCCAAGCATTCTCGCGGGAGGTTTGCGCGGCCCGCTTTAATACATTGTGGGAAACCAGCTTTCTCGCCACGTTCCGGCTCATGCGTCACATTAGGAACCGGGGTCAACCGATTCGCGCGGTCCGCCAGTCTGGGCGCGCCGCGATAGCCCAAGATAGTGGAACGCAATGTTTAACGAAGCGGGTAAATGTGGGGTTAAGAGACGGCCGCCGGGCGGCCCAAGAACGCCCGATCCGCCGGTTCGTGCCAAAGAAACCGAAAACTAACGTTGTGCCCGTAGGCTTGCCGTCCGTTGGCCGCCGCGCCCGCCGGGCGCCGCGGCATGCGAAGCCGGTCAACCCTGCGGGGGTGTGAGTCGATGAAATCGCGTGAGAGCCTCATTCGCCTGAAGAAATTTCAGGTCGAGGAGAAACGGCGGAAAGTCGCGCAGATCGAAACCACGACTGCCGAGTTCGAGCGCATGGCCGGCGATCTCGACCGCGAGATCGCGGCCGAGCAGGAGCGGGCCGGCATCCATGACCCGGGGCATTTCGCCTATCCGACCTACGCCAAGGCAGCGATGACTCGCCGCGACAATCTACGGCGTTCGGCCCAGGAGCTCAGGACCCAGCTCGACGACGCCAAGGCGGTCCTGGGCGAGGCTTTCGAGGAGCTCAAGAAAGCCGAATTGCTGGACGAGCGCGACCAGATGCGCGAGCGCGTCGCGGAAAGCTCCCGGGAGCCGAGCGAGCTTGGCCACTTCGGCTTGGTGCGGGCGCGGATCTAGCGATCCAGCGATCAGTAATCAGTAGTCAGTAATCAGTGATCAGAAGTGGGAATCTGGCCGCAACAGCCAGACGCTCCGTTTCTGACTAGTGACCTTTGTCCCCCTGGCCGTGGAAGCCGGAATTGCGGCTTCTGACCGCTGATTTCTGACTTACGAACCCTGGGGCCTCGACGCGGCGGCGCTTGCCCGGCAATATCCGGCGCGGCGCGCGGCACACCCGCAGAGCGCCGACGGGGGTCTCATGTTGACGCCGGACGAACTGGGGTGGCTGCTCGCGGCCGTGGCCAAGGGCGACGCGGCGGCGTTCGGACGGCTTTATGATGCGACCCGCGCCAGGCTCTATGGCGTGGTGCTGCGGATCCTGCGCCGGCCCGATCCCGCCGCCGAGGTCATGCAGGACGCCTATATGCGGATTTGGCGGAGCGCGGCCGACTTCGACCTGGGGATCGCCACGCCGATGACCTGGATGGTGGCGATCGCCCGCGGCCGGGCTCTCGATCTCGTGCGCAGCCAGGGGGAAATCGAAGAGGCCGCGGCCGCGACGGACATGGGCGCCGACGAATCCGGTCCGGCGGACCGCCACATCACCGAGGAGCTGCGGCGGCTGCTCGCCTGTCTCGGGGAGCTCGAGCCGGAGCATCGGCGACTGGTGCTGCTGGCCTATTACAGCGGCTGGAGCCGTGAGCAGCTCGCGGCCCGATTCGAAACCGGGCTCGACAACGTCAAGGCATGGCTGCGCGGAAGTCTGCTGCGGATCCGCGAATGTCTCGGATCATGACGCAAGCGGAGCCCGACGACCAGGAATTGCTCGCGGCCGAGTACGTGCTGGGCACGCTCGACGCGGAGGAGCGCGCCCGTGCGCGGGCCTTGGTCGCGATGGACCCCGGCTTTGCGGCGATCGTCCGCGCCTGGGAACGGCGACTGGGTGAGCTCAATGTGCTGGTCGCCGCGGTCGAGCCGCCGCCCGACATTTGGGACCGCATCAAGGCGGGCATCGCCGGCACGCCGCCGGGCGAGGAAGTGCGAGCACCCGCGGCGGAGCCGCCGGCGCCCGAGCAGGCGACGTTCGAGGACCGCGGACCCCAAATCCTCCGGCTGAGGCGGCGCGTCCGCCGCTGGCGCAAGGTTTCGCTATGGCTGTTCCTCATCGCGGCGGCGGGCGCCGGGTTGGGGGCGCTTCGCGAGCTGCACCCCGAATATCTGCCGGCCGAGCTGCGGCCGAAGATGAAGACGCTCGAAGTCACCAAGACGGTGGAAATCCCCTCGCCGAAGCCGGCGCAATTCGTAGCCGTGCTGGAAAAGGACGGCGCCCAGCCCGCGTTCCTGCTCAGCTTCGATCTCGAACGCCGCACCCTGATGGTGCGTAACGTCAGCGCGCCGGCGCAGGCCGGCAAGAGCTATCAGCTCTGGCTCATTTCCAGCAAACTTTCGTCGCCCCGGTCCCTCGGCGTGATCGGCACGGAAGAATACGGCCGGCCGCAGCTTGCGGCCTTCGACCCCGTCATCCTCTACTCGGCCACGTACTCCGTCTCGCTCGAGCCGGAAGGCGGCTCTCGGACCGGCACGCCGACCGGACCCATGCTCTACTCGGGCAGGTTGATCCAGGTGACGCCGATCGGATTTCGCGACCAGACGCCGTGAGGGCGCGGGGAAGGGGCGGGGACGGTTGCGCGGATCAGCGCATCGAGGGGGCTTCGGTGCGCGTATAGGTCGTGGGCTTGCCGGCCTTGAGGACCGGCGCGCCGCTCTCGATCCTGCTGGCGGAGCTCGTGCCGTCGGTGATCCGCGCGGTGATGCCGATGACGACGACGGCGATCGCCGCCGTCAACGCCAGCGACACGATCTTGAGATGCGTGTTCCGGTCGGCCGACAACAGGGAGTGATTCATGGGGTTCTCCCGAAAGGCTCGTGCCCTTCGTCGCGCGGATCGCGGAAAAGGTTCACGATTCCCGAACGCAACGACCCCCGCTCACCCGACCCCCTGTTCCGCGCCGATTCCTGCCGGCGCGGCTGAGCCAACAAACGCCTGAGCCTGCGGAAAGTTCCCGGACACGATCGCCCGTATGGCTCCCCGTGGCCGGCATCCGCGACCT
>VAZU01000255.1 GCA_005884745.1 Alphaproteobacteria bacterium | reverse complement strand
CAGGCGGTCGACCGCATCCGTCTCGACCTCTTCGAAATGGCCAAGGCGATTGCCCGTACCAAGGCCGAGATCGCGGCGATCAAGCCCGATGTCGAGGATTCCGGGAAATTCGGCGAGGTGACGGCGGAACTCGATTCGATCGTGCAGGCGACCGAGACGGCCACCTCCGACATCCTCGCCGCCGCCGAGCAGGTCCAGGAGATCGCCTGGACCTTGCGCGAGCAAGGCATCGAGCCCGAGGTTTGCGACCTGATCAACGCCAAGGCGACCGACATCTACACCGCCTGCGCGTTCCAGGATCTCACCGGCCAGCGCACCGGCAAGGTGATCCAGGTGCTGCGCTATCTGGAAGGCCGCATCAACGCCATGATCGACATCTGGGGGCTCGACGGCGACACCGCCGGCGAGAAAGCCGCAGGGCCGAATGCGCCGGCAGCGCTCACCGGGCCTGCGGAGCTCGGCCTCGACCAGGCCGACGTCGACGTGATGATGGCGCCGACGGACGCCAGCACCGCCGAAGAGGGTGCGCAAACCGCGGCGGCCCTCGACCGACAGCATGCAGCGCCGGCGACCGAGCCGCTGTCCGGGCCCGCCAAAAGCCCGCCATCGGCAGTGGGACGGACGCACGCTCCCGAGATGCGGCCGATGGATTCTCTCGACGACCCGCTCCGGCCCATCCTGGCGCTGAGCGCCGAGGAAAAGATCGCGCTGTTCAGCTGATCGCGATCACGCCACCAGGCGGTGGAACAGCTCCGGGTCCACATTGCCACCGGACAGGACCGCGACGGCGATCTTGCCGCGCACGTCGATCTTTCCCGCCAGCAGCGCGGCGAGCGCGACCGCGCCGCCCGGCTCGACCACGAGTTTGAGCTCGCGGAACGCGAAGGCGACCGCGGCGGCGACCTCGGCATCGCTGACGGAGACGCCCTCGCCGACCAGCGTGCGATTGATCGCGAACGTCATCTCTCCCGGCATGCGCGCCAGCAATGCGTCGCAAATCGATCCGGTGACGCTCGGGTTCGTCTCGCGGCGGCCGCTCTTGAACGAGCGCGCGTGATCGTCGAACCCTTGCGGCTCCGCGGTGTAGATCCTCGCACGCGGACATTTCGCCTTGACGGCGAGCGCAACCCCGGCGGTGAGCCCGCCCCCGGACGCCGTGACCGCGACCACGTCCGGCTCGAGCCCCATTGCCGCCAGATCTTCGACGATCTCGCGGCCGGCGGTGCCCTGGCCGGCGATGATCAGCGGATCGTCGTACGGCGGTACCAGGGTCGCGTGCCGGCGCGCGGCGATCTCGCGGGCGATCGCCTCGCGGTCCTCATGCTCGCGATCGTAGAGCACGACTTCGGCGCCGAGCTCGGCGGTGCGCTCGCGCTTGGGTCGCGGCGCGTCGCTGGGCATGACGATGACGGCCGGCATGTCGAGCAGCTTCGCGGCTGCAGCGACCCCCTGCGCATGATTGCCGGACGAATAGGCGACCACGCCGCCGGCGCGGCTCTCGGCCGGAAGCGAGGAAATCTTGTTGTAAGCGCCGCGGAACTTGAACGATCCGGTGCGCTGCAGGGTCTCGGCCTTGAGAAACATCCTTCCGCCGGTGCGCGCGTCGAGCACCGGGGAAGCGAGCAGCGGGGTCCGCAAGGCTACGCCCCGCAGGCGTCTGGCGGCCGCCTCGACGTCGGCGGCGGTCGGAAGGGTCGGGCTCGACTCGATGGGGGCGGTCATCGCCCGGAACCGTAGTCCCGCCTCCTCCCTCCCGGCAAGCGCTCTCGTGCGATTGCGCCGGAGGTATCGAGCTGCCACATTGGCGGCCCGCGAAACAGGAGGAACCGCATGGATCTCGGCATTGCCGGCCGCAAGGCCATCGTGTGCGCATCGAGCCGGGGGCTCGGCCGCGGCTGCGCGCTCGCGCTGGCCCAGGCCGGCTGCGACGTCGTGATCAACGGGCGCGACAAGGCGCGGCTCGAGGCGACCGCCGCCGAGATCCGTGCCGCGGCCCGCGGCAAGATCACGGCCATCGCCGCGGACGTCGCCACCGCCGAGGGCCAGGCCGCATTGTTCGAGGCCTGCCCGGAGCCGGACATTCTGGTCAACAACAATGCCGGACCGCCGTTTCGGGATTTCCGCGAACTCGACCGCAAAGCCATGCTCGACGGCGTGATCGCCAACATGGTGGTCGCGATCGAGCTGATCCAGAAGGCGATCGAGCCGATGACCCGCCGCCGCTTCGGGCGCATCGTCAACATCACCTCGGCGTCGGTGAAAATGCCGATTCCCGGACTCGATCTCTCCTCGGGCGCGCGCGCCGGCCTCACCGCATTTCTGGCCGGTGTCGCCCGCTCGGTTGCCGCCTCCAACGTGACCATCAATTTTCTGCTGCCGGGATCGTTCGCGACCGATCGGCTCGAGTCGAACATCAAAGCGACCGCGGAGCGCCGAGGCGTCCCGGTCGAGCAGCTCCGCGCCGAACGCGCCGCCGCGGTGCCGGCGAAGCGCTTCGGCGATCCCAACGAATTCGGCGCCGCGTGCGCGTTCCTGTGCTCGGCGCAGGCCGGCTACATCACCGGCCAGAATCTCTTGATCGACGGCGGCGCGTTCCCGGGCGCGTTCTGATTGGGTTGGCAGGAACTCGCGGCGCCGGCGTTCGGGCGCTTGCCCGCGGCGCGGCGCCAACGCATGATCCGCCGCCGTCTGGGGCTGCGATAATCAAACCGGTCAGCAAGGGAGTGAACCGCCCATGAAGCTCGTCCGCTACGGCGCGCCCGGCCGCGAGAAGCCCGGCATCCTCGACGGCAACGGCCGCATCCGCGATCTCTCGGGCGTGGTGCCCGACATCGCCGGCGAGACCTTGAGCCCGCGCGGGCTAGCAAAAATCCGCAAGGCCAACATCGAGAAGCTGCCGTCGGTGCGAAGCGGCGCGCGGCTCGGTCCCTGCGTCGGGCATGTCGGCAATTACATCGCGATCGGGTTGAACTACGCCGACCATGCCGCGGAGGCGGGCATGCCGATCCCCAAGGAGCCGATCATCTTCAACAAGGCGCCCAACTGCATCGTCGGCGCCAACGACGACATCATGCTGCCGAAAGGCTCGCAGAAGACCGATTGGGAAGTGGAGCTCGCGATCGTGATCGGCACGCGCGCGCGCTATGTATCGAAGAAGGACGCGTTCGATTTCGTCGCCGGCTATTGCGTCGCCAACGACGTCTCGGAACGCGAGTTTCAGCTCGAGCGCGCCGGACAATGGACCAAGGGCAAGGGCTGCGAGACGTTCGGCCCGCTCGGGCCCTGGCTGGTGACCGCGGACGAGATCCCGGCGCCGCAGAGCCTATCGATGTGGCTCGACGTCAACGGCGACCGCATGCAGAAAGGCTCGACCCGGACCATGATCTTC
>VAZU01000264.1 GCA_005884745.1 Alphaproteobacteria bacterium | reverse complement strand
AGCCGTTCCATTCTCGAGCACTATTGACATATGGAGAATCATCAAGTTTTCGCGTATCCTTCCGACCTCGACCCTGACCGCATCGGACCAACATGTCCCGATGAGGCCCTCGTTATGATCTCCCGTGGCTTTTGCACCCAGGACACGTCGATGCGGCGCGCTAGCCTCGCCGTTGCCGTCGTGACAGCGCTGCTTGCCGGCGGCATCGCCGAGGCCGCACGGACCGGCAAAGGTTCGGACGCGAAGCGGATCGAGATCGTTCAATCTCGCCCTGCAGGCCATCCTATCATGGCCGTTGTTTCGCTCGGCAACCAGCGCGTTACGATCTACGATGCCATTGGATGGATCATGCGGGCGCCGGTTTCCAGCGGTCGAAAAGGATATGAGACCCCTGCGGGGATTTACAGCGTGATTCAGAAAGAGGTCGAGCACTACTCCAACCTCTACGATGATGGGTACATGCCATTCATGCAGCGAATTACCTGGTCTGGGATTGCGCTCCATGGCGGACCGTTGCCCGGATATGCCGCGTCTCATGGCTGCGTCCGAATGCCGGTCGAGTTTGCCGAGCGGATCTTCGACCTGACGAGGATCGGGATGCGGGTGATCGTGGCTCGAAACGATCCGGTTCCGGTCGAGTTTCGTCACCCGGTTCTGCTCGGACTCGATCCGGCTCGGGTCGGCAGCGGCGAGCCGGCGGCGGAGGGATCGGCTGCGTCCGATTTGGGCGTGCTCGGGCCGGCAAAGCCGGTGCAGACTCTACGGTCGCTGGCTGCCGCCAAGGCCGCGGCGGCGGCAGCGGCAATCAAGAAGGCGGATGCGGCCAGGCTCAATGCCGTCCAGAAGACCGGGGAAGCCTCGCGGATCGCCGCGGCATTGCACTTGGCGGAGTCCACGAAGTCCAGGATAGAGCTTCGGGTTCGTGCCGCCCAAAGCGCGCTCGAGTCCGCTGATTCGCCTGCTGCGATCCAGCTTGCCGAGAACGCCAAGGCTGACGCGCTTGCCAGGCTTGCCGACGCGGAGGTGCGGTTGACCGCCGCCGGCCTCGCAGCACAAGGCAAACCGGATGTCATGCGTGCTCGCCGGGAGGCGGAGGCCGCAGAGGCCGAGAAGGAAGCTGCAGTAGAGGCAGCCGCAGAGGCAGCGCGCAAGGCGGCACCGGTGTCGGTCTTCATCAGCCGGAAAACCCAGCGGCTCTACGCGCGCCAATCCTTTCAGCCGATCTTCGACATCGCCGTGACGATCCGTGATCCCGATCATCCCATTGGCACGCATATCTTTACCGCGCTGGATTACATCCATGAGGGTGCTGATATACGCTGGAGTGCCGCTTCCATGGATCCGAAGAGCGAGGAAGACCGGTCGTCCGCAACCAGGGAGCCGGGCCATCGCTTTTATCGAAGCACCGAGCCGACCCCGAAACCCGCGGGCACCGCGGGATCAGCCCTCGAGCGTCTCGTTATTCCCCGCGAGGCCATTGATCGGATTTCGGAACTCGTATCGCCCGGATCATCGCTGATCGTTTCGGATGAAGGGATTAGCTCCGAGACCGGAAATCATACCGACTTCGTGGTTCTCATGAGCGGCGAGCCGCAGGGAGGCATTAAAATGCGGCGTCGCAATCCGGATTTTCTGCACCGCTATTACCGCCCGTACGGTATTTTCTGGCGATAATTAGTCCTGTTCCGCCGCAACTCCCGAGCACGTCCGCTTACCCCAAACTAGGGGATGTTTCCGGCCCCAATCGGTTCTTCCGAGATGTGCCGGTACCTGACTCATGCACTGCAGCAAGGGACTTCCCTATTCGGTCATCCCATCGGCGCTCTCCAGTAGCGACGGCGGGACGGCGAGGCCGAGCATCGGGGCGGTCTGCACGTTGATGAGCAGCTCGAATTTGATTGGTGTCTGCACCGGCGGATCGGCCGGACTCTCACCTTTGAAGTCGCGGGCAACGTACACGGCAGTGCGTCGGAACTGGTCCCGCCGATCAACCCAATACGATGCGAGCCCGCCGATGGTGACGAAGAAACGGAAAGGGTAAATCCCGGCGATCCGTGGCGGGCCGCCAGGGTCACGATCTGCTCGCGATGCAGACCGGTGCTCGGGTCTGACAACGTTCGGCTGGCGCGCGAGCTGTTCGATGCCGCGCTCAGTTTCGCCGGCCTCGCGGAAGGCGACTCGGATAAGCTTAATGGCGAGTCGAAATATTGGCCGGTATGGGTCTGCGGATTATAGATCAGAGCGACGCGCGCAACGCTCGGGGCAATCTCTGTTAACGTCTCCAGCCGCCTTCCCCCAATCGCTGGCAGGCTGGCCAGCAGTTAACCGTGATCTCGGCCCGGGTGGCATTCGGGCAACACATTTCGGAAAAAATGATAGACTGCGGTTTTCTTCCTTGCGTGATCCGAAAAATCGGCTCCGTCTCGTGCCTGGGTGTGCAGCATGGCTCGGGTGGAGCCTTGGACGAGACGGGAGGCGGGGGGCGATGAGCCCGCGGCGATTGGCGGCGGTTTGCGGAACATTCGTTCTCGCCGGCTGGGTTGCTGGCGGGCTCGTCTGGTTCGTCTCTTCCGGCATCGAGAATACCGGAGCGCCGACCGACAGCCGGGCAACATCTGTGACCGTCGACGCCGCGCCCGTGGGCGCACCCCAAGCAGCCGCAATGGGCGAAGACGGTGTCTTCGTCACCGATGTGGCGATCGTCGACGCCGCTTTGCCCGGTCCTCGTCCGACGCCGCCGCCCGTGCGGGTCGCGACCGCGAGCACGCCTGATCCGGCGCAAGGCTACCCGAAGCAGGCAGTGAGCTCCGTCGAAACTCCCGACGAGTGCCTTGTGGCAGAAATCTGCATCGACCGATACCTATGGTCGGTGTACCAACGGGCCCCGAAAGTCGATACCATCAAGGTGCCGGAGCGGATAAAGGTGACGGTCGAGAAGAAGGGAAAAACGCGGACTGTCATCAAAACTATTATAAAGCTCGTCGACGAGGACTTCACGTGGAAGGATCCGAAGGCGGCACAAAAAGTCCGCATGTCGCTCATGGATTACGTGATCGGAGGCATGGATCGGAGCTTCAAACTGAAGCTGTATGATGCTCTTCGCGCGATGGACGACGTCGGGCTTTCGCCGGGCATGACCAGCGGATTCCGCGATGATTACCGGCAATCGCTCGCAAGCGGCAACAAGGCTGCGACCGACAGCTCATACCATGGTGGGAGCCGCCGCGGCGGCTATGGCCACGGGCTTGCGGCCGATCTCGTGAGCGTAAAGGGCGAGACACGTGCGCAGCGATGGATTTCAAGTGAAAACTTGTGGAAGTGGATCGACGCGCACGGCAAAGAGTTTGGGATCGGGCGACCGTATCTCGATAAAGATGCGCCGCATGTTGCGCCGATCGACGGCAAGGAATACGCCGATAAACGCGGCCGGGCAAATGCGGAACGCGCGGGATCAGAAACGAACAGGCGCCACCGGTTGGCCGCGCACCACGATCACAGCGTGACGAAACACGCAAGAACGGCACGATCGTCGAGAGCGAGAAACATTTAATCCATATCAAGAATGCGGACCGCTTCGGGTCAATCTCGACACTTTTGATGTCCGTCGGGCTCGTCCGGTTAACGCCAAAGCCGGAAATCCGCAGCGCTTCGCAGACAGCGGCGATTAGCAGGCCCGGCGAATCGGTGAGGCCGGGCGCCCAATGCAGCTCTCGCTTTTTTTATTATACTGCCGGGCCGAAAGCCTCGCGGCCGAGTGCGATTGGCATCGTGAGTGAAGATATGAACCAGCGGTTGCTGAACCGACGTGAATTCAATGGACTTTGCGTGGCGCTTCTCTCGTCGCTCTCCTCCGTCGGCGCAATGATTGCGCTATCAAGTGCATCGGCTCGTGCTGCGGCTGCTGGCGCGGCTTGGAACGGTGCAGGGAGTACGGTAAAGTTCCGCGACGGAACAATCGTCTCGGCGCTCGGTCAGGGCTCTGCGGGTCTCGCGGAGGGGAGACATCCGGAAGCCGTTGAGGAAGAAGCGCTGCGCACGGGCATTTCGCTCGGGATGACGTTGATCGATACGGCGGAGGTGTACAGCAACGGCCGCTCCGAGGAATTGATCGGCCGCGTGATTGCCGGTCAGCGCGACCGCGTATTCCTGGTCTCCAAAGTGTGGCCCAATCACGCGACGGGAAACGGCATCGCGCGGGCTTGCGAGGCCAGCCTCGCCCGTCTCGGCACTGATCATCTCGATCTCTACCTGCTGCACTGGCCAAGTCCGGACACCGACCTCTCCAGCATTGTGGCGGCGTTCGAAAGTCTACGCTCGGCGGGGAAGATTCGCGCCTGGGGCGTGTCCAACTTCAAGGTCAGTGACATGGAAGACCTCTTCCGTGTTTCACACGGCGATCGCTGCGCGACCAATCAGGTCGCTTACAACGTCGGCAGCCGCGGCATCGAGCATGACCTGCTGCCATGGTGCGAGCAGCACGGCATGCCGGTGATGGCCTATTCGCCGCTCGGCGGCGCCGGCGTCAGCCTGCTGCGTGATCCCACGCTTGTACATATTGGCGCAGCACATAGTTGCTCGGCAGCCGCCGTCGCGCTGGCTTGGACCATCCGCAACGGTAACGTCATTGCAATTCCCGAATCCGGTTCGGCGGCGCATGTAAAGGAGAACGCCGTCGCGCTCTCACTGACACTTACACCGCAGGAACTTCATACACTGGATGCAGCGCATCCACCGCCCAACCGCTAGAGCGAAGGATATTGGTTGGTTCAGCACTGAAATGTCCGCCTTGGGGCATGGGCGGTAAAACTCGCAGCGGTACGTGTTCTCCGAGTTGGCCCCGATAGCGGACATTCGTCGGTAGCGCCGGCAATCGCGGGGCTGCTTAAGACCGCCCGCCGGCTTTGAGGCGTCCGCAGGGACGTAATTCAAGCTCCCACAGCTTGGGTCAGTCAGGCCATGAATGCCGTTAATGAGTACGCGCCTGGTTCAGTCTCCGCGGGAAGCGCAAGAGGCAGTTCAGCAAGTCAGGAGGAAGTTCATGCGCCGTCTGTTGCTGACGATGCTTCTCGTCCTATCCTGGCTGCCAGCCGGCGCGGCCGAGCCGTGGGAGATGCTGCCGCCCACGCCTGCCCCGATGCCCGCCGAGCGCAGCGGCCAAGTCAGCGCCAACGGCATCAGCATCTACTACGCGGTCTACGGCCGGGGCTCGCCGGTCATTTTGCTGCATGGCGGACTGGCAAACTCCGACTACTGGGGCAATCAGATCCAGGCGTTGGCGTCGCACCATAGCGTCATCGTGATGGACAGCCGCGGTCATGGCCGCAGCACCCGCGATTTGCGGCCGTACGGCTACGATTTGATGGCAGACGACGTGATCGCGTTGATGGATGCGTTGAAGGTGCCGCGAGCCGAGATCGTCGGGTGGAGCGACGGCGGCATTCTCGGCCTCGACCTGGCAATCCGGCACCGGGGCCGGGTCGGGAAGATCTTGGCTTTTGCCGCCAATACCGTGCCCTCCGGGGTAAAACCCGATGTAGAGAAGAACCCCACCTTCGCGGCGTTCATCGAGCGCGCCGGCCATGAATACCAATCGTACTCGGCCACGCCGAAGCAATACGATGCTTTCGTCGAGCAGATCAGCAAGATGTGGGCGGATCAGCCGAACTGGACGGACGCGCAGCTCAAGGCGATCACGACTCCGGTGCTGGTGGTGGACGGCGATCACGACGAGGCGATCAAGCGCGAGCACACCGAGTACATCGCCGCGACGATCCCAGGCGCTGGACTGCTGATCCTGCCCAACACCAGCCATTTCGCTTTCCTGCAGGATCCGGCTTTGTTCAATTTCGCGGTTCTGCATTTCCTGGGCGACCGATAGGGCCGAT